>CAMWNL010000223.1 GCA_947175585.1 uncultured Bacteroidales bacterium
CTGTCAAAGGTACAGTAGTTGACGACACCGACGAACCACTTCCCGGTGTCTCTGTTGTAATCAAAGGTCATAAGACCGGTGTCATGACCGACATTGACGGTAACTACGTTATCACTGCCGCCCCCAATGACATTATTGATTTCACCTACATCGGCATGAAACCCGAGAGTGTTAAGGTTAACGGTCGCACCAAAATCGACGTAACCCTTTTCCCTGACAGCAACACACTCGACGAACTTGTCGCTGTCGGTTATGGTGTCCAGAAACGTGGTACTATCACCGGTGCCGTTTCAACCGTAAAGGGTGCCGAACTCCTCAACGTTCCGGTCATGTCCGTATCTAACATCGTAGGTTCACGCGTCGCAGGTATCGCTTCACTCCAGTCTTCAGGACAGCCCGGTGCCGATGATGCTACACTCACTCTACGAGGCATGTCTGGTATCATCTACGTCATCGACGGCGTAAAGCGCACTTCACAGGACTTCAACCAACTCGACCCCAATGAAATCGATCAGGTTTCTGTCCTCAAGGATGCTGCTTCTGTAGCGATCTACGGTCTCGATGCCAATGGCGTAATCATCGTTACCACAAAACGTGGTGCAAACGAAAAGACCAAAATCTCCTACACAGGCTCAGTAGGTTTCTCTCAGAACGCCGAAAATCAGGAATGGCTCGACGGTCCCGGCTATGCATACTGGTATAACAAAGGTCTTGAAATGGACGGTCTTCAGCCTATCTTCACCGAAGAACACGTTCGCAAAATGATTCAGGGCGTAGACGGTTGGGGCAACACCAACTGGTATAAAGAAGTTTTCGGTACTGGCTTCCGCACCGCTCACAACATTTCTGCCTCTGGTGGTAACGAACGTGTGAAATTCTTTACTGCTCTTAGCTACCTTAAAGAAGACGGTAACGTTGACAACTTCGGCTTCGAGCGCTGGAACATTCGTTCAAACATCGATGCAGACATCACCAGCGGCCTCAAATTCTCTATGAATATTTCAGGACGTCTCCAGGATCAGGATAACCCCTACTACTCCGCTAGCCCTGACGCTTATGGCAACATCGGCGCACAGATGGTCCGTATGCTCCCCTACCTCCCCAAAACTCAGGAATATGAAGGAGAAACTTACTATGTTGGTAACATTTCAAACGGTATGAACATGTCTGTTCTCGGTTCTATCTATGATAATGGATACTACCGCGTGAACTACAACAACTTCAACACCAACATGGCACTCCAGTGGGATACTCCCTTCCTCCCCGGCTTACAGTTGAAGTTCAATGTCAACTACGATGCCAACTTCCAGTTCACCAAAATGTTGAATAGTCCGGCTCAGATTCTCCTTTACAAATACGGTGCTTCTCAAAACACTGCTCCCGATGTTCTGGAGTACATGCGCTATAGCAACTTCAACAACGGTAATCCCGGTGCACCCGACATCTCACTGACCGAAAGCGCATCACGCAACTCTACATTTACTACTATCAGCACCATCTCATATAACAACAGCTTTGGCGCACATCACGTCAGCGCACTCGCACTCGCTGAAACTCGCGACTATAAGACCAACAATCTCGGTATGACAGGCTACGGCCTCCCCTTCCTGTCTCTTGATGAACTCACTATGACAAGCGGTCAGAACGGCGCAGGTATCGAAAAGACATCTAAGCCTGTTGGTATGAGCAGCGTAGCCCGCAATGCAGGTTTCGCCGGCCGTGTGAACTATAACTATGATGACAAATACTTCGTTGAGGCTTCTGTTCGCCATGACGGTAGCTACCTCTTCGGCGGCATGAACAAGCGCTGGGTTACTCTCCCGGGTATCTCTTTGGGCTGGCGCATCGACCGCGAGGAATTCTTCACCGCCGATTGGGTTAATTTCCTCAAGATCCGTGGTGGCTATGGCAAGACCGCAACATCTGGTCTCGGCGCGTTCCAATGGCGTAACACTATGGCCACCAGCTCTAATGGTGTCGTTATCGGCACTGGTACTGGCCCATACATCTCAGCACAGACACTTGGCAACCCCACTCTGACCTGGTCTAAATGCGATAACTACAATATTGGCTTCGATACAAACCTTTGGAACGGTCTCCTAAGCACTGAGTTCGACGTATTCTACAAATACGAATATGACCTCCTTACAACCGCTACCGGAGCCTATCCCCCTTCAATGGGCGGCTTCTATTATTCGACTGCCAACGCCAACAAACGTGACTACAAAGGCTTTGACCTTACTTTGACCCACACTAACCGCATCGGCAACGTCGGTTACGGTGCCAAATTAATCTGGTCTTATGCCTATGGTCGCTATCTCTATTATGCACAAGACTCGCCCAACGTTCCCGAATATCAGCGTCTCACCGGCAAACAGATCGGTGTAAAACGCGGTTTCATTGCCGACGGGCTCTATCAGACTCAGGAAGAAATCGACAACGGTCCCTTCCCTGAAAACATCACAGGTGTTAAGAGACTGCTCCTCGGCAACATTAAGTATGTCGACCGCGATGGCGACGGAAAAATCACCTACAACGGTGATATGGGCTGGGTAGGTAAATCAGCTATGCCGACTCACACTGGTTCACTCAACCTCTTCGCCAACTGGAAAGGCTTTGATGTAGACCTCCTCTTCTCTTGGGGTCTCGGCCACGAAGTTGCCCTCACCGGTGAATATACAGCCACCGGATCTGTAGGCATTATGGACCACACATCTTATACTCTTCCGTTCAAATGGTACGGTAACTCACCCGTCTACCTCGTAGAGAACTCTTGGACACCTGAAAATACCGACGCTAAGTTCCCTCGTCTTTGCGCAACTCCTCAAAACAACAACGACGCTTACGCTTCAACATTCTGGTACAAGAACGGCAACTACCTGCGTATGAAATCATTCTCAGTAGGCTATACAATCCCTGAAAAGATTGTCAGCAAGGCTCATATCTCAAGACTCAGAGTATTTGCCGAAGGTTACAACATCTTCACTTTCAGTGGACTCTCAAAGTACAACATCGACCCCGAAGCCCCCGCTGTAAACAACGGTTACTATCCGCAGCAGCGCAAGTTCTCTTTTGGTCTTAACCTTACCTTCTAAAAACAGACTTCTCTTATGAAAAAAATAGTTAAATTAGCATCAATAGCCTTCCTTTCTCTGGCTGCTGTATCATGCAACGACTGGCTTGATGATGTCGAAAGCAAATCGGTTGTTGATGACGTTGCAGTTTTTGACAGCCAAACAACCATCGACTACTACGTCGACGGATTCTACACTTGGATTGGTACTTACGGCCAGCTCGACATGAACAATCGCCAGTTCAGCGGTTCATGGACTGAAGCTATGACTGATATTTTTAAATATTCAGGCTCATTTATCTTCGCTCGCGCAGGTCAGCCCAACAGCTATGCTGAAGCTGCCGTTCCTATGTCTCCTGATGGCAATCTACTGAGCTGCTGGGACAATGCATATTCCGCTATCCGGCGTGTAAATCAGTTCCTCTCCCTCGAACAGAAATATGCCGGGGGCTATCGCGAAGATCTCCGCCTCCGCTGGCAGGCGCAGGCTCGCTTCTTCCGCGCCTTTATGAACTTTCAGCTCGCTAAGCGCCACGGCGGCAGCATCATTCTATTCGATGCTCTCCCCGATGGTCCCAACAAAGCTCGTTCATCAGCCGAAGACGTGTGGAACTTCATCGAAGAAGATCTTGACTTCGCTGCTGCTAACCTTCCCGAATCCTGGAATGCCGCCAACCAAGGCCGTATTACCAAATACGCAGCCCTCGCTTTCAAATCTCGCGTAATGCTTTACGCAGAGCGTTGGCAGAAAGCTTACGATGCTGCCAATCTGGTCATTCAATCAGGCAAATACGATCTCGTAGATGATTACGCTGAAGCATGGAAAGGTGGCAACAAAGAGTCAATCATCGAGTGCCGCTACAATGCTCAGTTAGGTCCCAACACTCAGTTCGACTTCTACTACACTCCCGGCACTGACGGCTCGACAGGAGCGTGTGGTCCGGCTCCGACTCAGGAACTCGTAGAAAGCTACGAGAAAGCCGACGGTTCTAAAGTAGACTGGAACCCGTGGCACGACTCAACTCGCGATGTACCTCCTTACGATCAGCTCGAACCGCGCTTCGCCGCTACAGTTCTCTATCCGGGCTGCACTTGGAAAGGTATCACTCTCGACATGTCAGTTCAAGGTCCTAACGTAACCTTCTTTGATTACGGCACTCAGACTCAGGCTATGGGCAACACCTGCACCGGCTACCT
>CAMWNL010000224.1 GCA_947175585.1 uncultured Bacteroidales bacterium
CTATAATGTAGTCACGACCTTCGTAGGTACATTCGATCGCAGTGATGGCGAGATCGCCTGCCATGTGATCTTCTTTGACAAAAGAAAGTCTGACACCGCCGATAGTCTTGAAATAGTCATTGAGGAAGTCGCCATAATTATAAGAGCCGTTCTCTGTCTCATTGAGTTGAATGGCATAGGTGCTGAACGTAAATCCCATAGAACTGCCGTCCTGTTCGAGAGGCGTCAGCTGTAGGTAGGGACTTGTTTCATGGTCTGACACACCGTCATTATTTATCACCCGACCTTTTACAACCATATTGCGGATGAATCCTTCCGGAGCCATGATGGTGATTGCATCACCGGTTGTGCTCATCAACACAGCGTCAGTACCATCAACTTCTCCGACCGCACTAAGACCGGCCTTGAACGACAGCTGAAACATCGGTTCGAGCGCAGCGGCTGCATACATGTTGATTTTTCCGTTGCGGATAATGTCAGCGAAGGTTGCTGATTGTGCTCCCTGTTTTCCACTGTTAGTAAACACTGATATGGCCGCCTCAGCAGAGTCGTTCCAATTCGCGACAAACGAATCTCCGGTGTAGTCACTCCATGATAATTCACCGGGCAACTGTGCGCTTACGGTCAACGAGGCCAGCGCGATAGCAGAAATTGCGTAAAATTTTTTCATAATCTAATAAATATTTCTGTCAATATGCAAAGTCGTAATTGTGAGCTGCAAAGGTAGTTTAAAATTCGCGTAAAACACCTATGCGACAGCATATATTTTATGAATAAAAATATAAAAGGAATAATGTATTCAGAAATAAGGTCAGGTAGGGCTAAAGTTTAAATCTCTAATTAAGAGATTATTATTTTTACTGCAAATTTATTCAAACCATTATAAATACGCAAATTAAAAGTATTAAAATTATACATTTAGGGGCATCTTAAGACATAAAAAAAGTTATAAGTTAATGACTTATATAAAACATGCTATTTTAAATCGCTAATATTCAAATAGTTGATAAAGTCAAATATCTCTTAATTAGAGAGCTTGATTGATTATGCAAAAAAGAGTGGATCTCTTGCCATAATCTGAAAGCTGATATGTGAGTACTCGAATTTATAACACTCTATCGTATACAGATTTGACTATCAAAAAAAACTATGAATAAGGCGCAAAAAATAGCATATTGTCCAGCGGTTACTCCGTTAGATTTAAGCGGCCATGTCGTACCTGCAGGCCGAAAGTATGCTGAGGCTGTAGAGTTATATGCTACGACCGGCTTGCCTATGCGCTGCATAGCGGAAATCTGTGAAGTCACGCCCCGAGGTCTGAGCGCTTATATCGGAAGGAATCACCGCCAACTACTGTATGCACGTTATGGTCTGAATATCGGAGACTGCGAGACTGACACTCTGAAGATCAGACCTGTGAGAGGTCAGTCTTACAGGTCTCACATTAAGTATAAGGATGCGATCGAGGCGTGTGGAGATATCGCTTACATTGAATATAATGTGTCACAAATCGCTCGCTTATTCGGGCTTTCAGGTCCGGCTCTATCATCGCAACTGCGCGTTCATTACCCAGACGTGATTCCGGCTCGCGAACGTTTGCGCAAGAGATTGGGACTTGCTGACAACGCTCACCGCGGAGCCAGAAAGATAAGTAATGATGTTTATGAAGAGGCTCTTAGGATGTATCGTAATACAGATATGACTATCCCTCAAGTTGCGGAGAAATGTGATGTGTCTAAAGGTGGACTTGTGCAGTATATGCGGTTTTATCATAAAGAGATAATAAAACATAAAGAAGAGAAGCGTTGTGCTGCAAAAGAATCAAAGTCAATGCGCATAGCCGGACAACTATCAGGCAACGGACGTCTCTACGGTCCTAAATCCGGGACGGTCGAACGCTATGCGCCTGCAGTCGAACTGTATCGCACTACGTTTAAATCAATCCCAGAGATAGCTGCCGAGACTGGTGTATCGGTGTCAGGATTACGCAACTATCTCAAGCAGTGGCAGGGAGAGGCCGGTAAGATTGACCATCGCCGCTCATCCAAGGCCTCTGATAAATATGCCGCTGCAATAGCCAGTCTTAGCGTAAACGCAAGACCGGTGGCAAGTGTGGCTGCTGAATATGGCCTGAACCCCGACGTGTTTCGCCGTTATCTGAAGACTAACGCACCCCATCTGATTCCCTCAGCATGCACGGCGCGAGAGAAATATAAAGATGCCGTCAATGAATATGCGACGACCTCAGAGCCATTGAAAAATATAGCTCAACGTCATGGTCTTGTTTATAACAGTTTGCTGGGCTATATCCTGCGCAATTGTCCTCATGAAAGAGACAGCCATCAGAAAATTGTCGAACGACAAGGCTGTCCTGAGAGCGACAGAGAGATGGACATCCGAAAGTAAAACAATAAAACCGATAAAATTACATAACCGAAAACAACTCAAGTAATCTTCTATATCCTGCTGTGATTTGCTCAATGAAAACAATAACTCCATATAGATTGACAGTAGCACTCATGATATTCCTGACCGGTGTCATGACATCGCGTGCGCAGAGCGCTGACTCGTTGTTCAGGCAATTTGAGTCTCGCTTTATGCTGCTCGATTCGATTATTCATCATCCGGCGTCAAACCCGATTGTCCTGAGCGACGGAACTGACACCGGCGGTCACAGTCATATATCTCAGTCGGCAGATATGGCCTATGTCGATTCGGTTATTGATAATAGTGTGCGAGCCAAGATCTCTGCGGCCCGAAGTGTCACCGGTCTGTCAGTCAACGGCCAGATTTACGGACGTCTTGATGATGGCTTCGGTCTTGACGAGGACGATGCGTTGTCTCGCTACAAAAGTAAGATTCAGGCTGACATACGCTGGAATATTTTCGGGAGCGCTTTGATCAATCGTAAAGGTAAGGCTAATGAAATCCGGATAAAAGGCGAGATTGACAAACTTGATTATCGCCGTGAAGATATCGGCAGGCTTGTAGCCGTGCAGAAAGAGTTATTTCGCGTCCACTATGACAGTCTCCTTTCCGGTGTGCTTGTACATCGAATCAACAATCTCTCGATACTTAACGAAGCTCTCTCTTATCTCTTAAACGAAGGCGGCATTTCCAGTGACGATCTCCTCCAGGTTCTTAACGAGAAAGCCGAGGCCGAACGTCTGATGGCAACAATCGCCAATCCTGCACCTCCGACACCCGACCTCTCTGCCCCGGGTGCAGTGATTGTCAACGTTGACAGTGCGAGGCTGATTTCATATATAAATCAATATAATGTAGAGACGAGTTCTCTCATTTTACGGCAACAGCTCATAGACCAAGAGATTGCCAACACAACATATTGGTCTACGCTCAATGTCTCACCTTTCATTCGCTATTCCTACTATATGCGTCCCGTAATTGACAACTCCTCCAATATTGATGCCGGGGTGAGTTTCATTATCCCTATTTCAGGAGAGAGCGGCAAGAAGCGCCGTGCGTTAAGGGCCGAGAAAGATGTGCTTTCACTCGAAGCAGACCGTCTTGCCGCTGTAATCGCTGATAATATCCATCTGACGGTGCTCGACATAGAGAGAATGAACCGCTCGATTGCCGGCGAGGTGAAGCGTCTTGATGAACTCAGAACCTATCTGACTTTACGCCGTAAAGCCTATGACGGTCGCATCGGAGAGTATAATTACCTTGCCCGTATGAAAGAGTATAATGCCTACATACTGTGCTGCGAGCGCTTGCTGTCATTCAGTTATCAGCGCGACTGCATGCTTGCATCTCTCCAGATATATCTACCGGATATTTCGATTCTCAGTTTCTGCACGGAAACTGAGGTTGCTATTAATTAATGTGTAAATCGCTATATATACTTAATATAATCAAATGAGAGATTTCAGTTTTACCCAATCAGACGATAGCGAACAGCAGGATATAGAGAGAATCCTGCGTCAGCGCCGCCGAAAAATATATAAACAACAATTGATTTACACTATAATACTTTCAATTATTATAGCAATCATCTGTATATGGCTTTATCGGAAGAGCGTTTATGTCGAGTTTGACGGTTACGTCTCGGTTGACTCATATACATTCCGCACTGATGAGGATGTCTACTTTCTCGACTCAAAGTGGCGTGTCGGCGACCTCGTGCTGCCGGGTGATACTGTGTTCTCTTATGTTCTCGCCAACAACTTCTATAAGCACGAGAGCAACGACTATGAGCCGACAATTGTAGTGCGTGATCGCGACCTGAAAGTT
>CAMWNL010000225.1 GCA_947175585.1 uncultured Bacteroidales bacterium
CCCGGCACACCCTGTCTTAAACTTATTGCCAAGCCCCGTCACGGCTCAGCATCGAAAGGCATCGTTGAAATCAGCTCACTGGAGACACTCGACCGAATCATGCTACGCGCCGGTGACTATCTTATTCAAGAGCGCATCGATAATCGCCGCGAACTGACAGTCGACTGCTACGTATCCGTTTCTGACGGCGAGATACTCGCCGTTTCGCCGAGAGTAAGAAACACAACTGTTGGCGGCGAGGTGTCTGACACGGTGACCGTAGACTCTCCCGAAGCCGTTGAACTTGTTAAACGTGTACTCGATGTCCTTGATCTTCGTGGCGCCGTGACCGTCCAGCTTATTTCCGATCTCGACTGCTCCGGCAGGCTCCTAATCATGGAAATCAATCCGCGCCTTGGCGGCGGAGCTGTCTGCTCAGTCATTGCAGGAGCCGATATACCGCGACTGATAATTTCCGAATCGCTCGGCCTCAGACTTAAAGAGATGACGCCTCGTAGCGGAGTGCGCATCTGTCGTTATATGCAGGAAGTCGTTTTCATCGATGACAAATTCACCAACACTTATTTATGAAACCAGCCCACACCATTATAATCGCCGAAGCAGGCGTCAATCATAACGGCGATCTCGATATGGCACGCCGTATGGTCGTCGCAGCCAAAGAAGCCGGCGCTGACTATGTGAAATTTCAGACCGCCATACCTGAACTCGTCATCTCTACTGTCGCTCCTAAGGCCGAGTACCAGAAAGAGACCACCGGGTCTGACGAAAGCCAGCTTGAGATGTGTCGCAAGCTCCATCTGCCCCTGTCTGACTACGCCGGTCTTAAGCAATACTGCCGGGAGGTCGGCATCGGTTTCATGAGCACACCATTTGACCTTGTATCAATCGACTGTCTCGCCGAACTCGACATGGACTACTGGAAGATACCCTCCGGCGAAATCACCAATCTTCCTTATCTGAGAAAAATCGCTCAGAAAGGCGGACAAGTCATTCTCTCGACCGGCATGTCAGTGCTGTCTGAAGTCGAGGATGCTGTCGCAGTACTCGAAGATGGAGGCATTTCACGCGATAACATCATTTTGCTCCACTGCACAACCCAATATCCCACTCCTTACTCATCAGTCAACCTCAGGGCTATGGAAGCTCTCGCCTCTCTCGGATGTCGCTCGGTCGGTTACAGCGACCATACTCAGGGCATTTCCGTGCCTGTAGCTGCAGTTGCGCTCGGAGCTTCGGTGATTGAAAAACATTTCACCCTTGACCGGTCACTGCCCGGACCTGACCAGAAAGCCTCACTTGAGCCCCACGAACTGCGTCTGATGGTCGACGAAATCCGTCAGGTCGAAGCCGCTCTCGGCTCTCCGGAGAAACTAGTCGACGAAGTCGAGCGTCCCAATATCGAAGTCGCGCGCAAAAGCATCGTTGCACTACGCACTATTAAAAAAGGAGAGATATTAACCGCAGAAAACATCACTGTCAAACGCCCGGGTTCAGGCATCAGCCCCATGCTTTGGGACAGTGTGACTGGCACACCGGCTTCACGTGACTTCGCTGCCGACGAGCTTATCACCCTCTGACCACCGCTTATAAACCTGCGCTTTTTTATCAATTTTTTTTGTATCTCATAAATCTCTTATTGATGTAAGTTGCTAACTTTGCACTTACATTTCAATAATTGTATTTAGAGATCATGAACACTCACAGAATATCTGACAACATTCACTACATTGGTGTCAATGACCGCACGACCGAACGTTTCGAAACTCTCTGGCCGTTGCCTTACGGAGTCAGCTATAACTCATATCTCGTCACCGGCAGTGACAAGGCCGCTATAATTGACGGAGTTGAAGTCAGTCACGCTCTCCAACAGATTGACGCAATCACAGAGATTCTCGGCGACCGCAAACCCGACTACCTAGTCATCAACCACATGGAACCCGACCATTCGGGCGCAATAAGAATACTGCGCCAGGCGTTTCCCGACATTATCATCGTCGGCAATGCTCAGACAATCGCTATGGTCAACGGTTACTATGGAGTCGCCGACAACACCCTTATTGTCAAAGACGGCGACACCCTGTCTCTCGGCGAAGACAGTTCGCTGAAGTTTCTGCTAACGCCGATGGTTCACTGGCCTGAGACTATGGTCACATATTTTGACAAGGAAAAGACGCTTTTCAGCGGCGACGCATTCGGCTGTTTCGGTGCTCTCAACGGCGCGGTAATCGACAGCGATATGGACACAGCGGTCTATTTCCCCGAAATGATCCGCTATTACAGCAACATCGTCGGAAAATACGGTCAGTTCGTACAACGCGCACTAAAGAAACTTGAAGGCGTTGAAATCTCGACCATCTGCTCTACCCACGGTCCGGTATGGCGCCAGCAGATCAGCAAAGTCGTCGATCTATATGATCGCCTGAGCCGATACGAACCGCTCGACAACGGCGTGACTATCGTCTATGGCTCAATGTACGGCAACACCGAGCGCATGGCCGAGGCCGCTGCTCAAGCCCTCGCTGAAGCAGGAATCAAAAATATCGTCGTAAGAAATGCATCCAAGACAGATTTAAGCTATATCATCGCCGACCTGTTCACTCATGCCGGAGTAATCATAGCCGCTCCGACATATTCCGACGGACTGTTTCCTCCGGTCGACGCCGTGATGACAGCCATGTCAGTGAGAGGTCTGAAAAACCGCCGCATCGCCATCATGGGTTCACACACATGGGCGCCTATGGCTATAAAGAAAATGTCAGCTCATCTTGAAGCCTGCGGTCTCGAACCGATAACCGAACCGGTAGCCGCCAAACAGGCACCGTCAGCCGATATACTCGCAAAGTGCCGCGAACTCGCAGCATCTCTCGCCGCGACATTGGGTTGAGACTTTTTCTTGGAATCGGTCACGGGCGTGTCGTCAACCGGTGGCTCGACAGTTATCTCAGAATCGGCAAGCGTGAGCAGAGCGCGGTCAGTTGACTTGGTCGAGTCATGTGAGATCACAAGCAGTGACAGTTTGCATCTTAACTGCAGCGCCGCAAGACGCTTCATGATGTAGCCTGCTGACGCATTACGGCCAAATGACAAGGCCGCGATGCGAGTTACCGAATCAATCACAAACGTGCGGATCGACGTCGTAGCCACGATTTCTTCAATCGTGGAAATGACGAGATCCGCATAATCAGTCTTATCGTCAGGCGAATCATACGACGGCATGCAGATTGACAATTGTTTAGGTGCATCAGCCAAACGGGCGACATGATTCTCTATCTTGCGTTCACACGCTACATAGACCACCTCGCGACCGGTTTTAGCCACGCTACACGCTATATCTATAGCCATTGCTGTCTTATCTGTTTCGCGAGGACTGTGGAGCAAAGCCGTCGACTTCTCTTTCCACACATTCTTATATAGATAGACCGTTTTTGTTACATTCCTGAAAAAATCTGCTGCTTTGATAAATTGATGAGTCATAACGATGAAGTGATTTTAGTTTGGTGTTTTATTGATTTTCTGCAAAGTTAAATCCGTGCATGGGCAAGATTTCTGCCCATCAAACACAATAATCCTTAAATCTTCAATTATTTTTTAGAAGATATTTAATGACTGATAATCTGAAATTTACTAACTTTGCAAAAAATTCATTCAAATAAAACGTTATACCATGACTAAAAAAATTCTGCTACTTGTTGCGGTATTGGTGTTTGGTTGCTTCGCAGCCTTTGCCGACCGCTTCGTCAACCTTACTCCGGCTCCGGCCAATATGACTGTCGGTGACGGGAATTTCAAAATACCTGCCGGCATGAAGATTGCAACCAAAGGGCTGACCCCTGAGATGCAAGCCGAGGTGACGCAATTTATCAGCGACTTTAACGACGCCACAGCTCTTAACGTGAAACTGGCTAAGAAGGGCCGGATGGAAATCAGCCGTGATGCAAAAGTCGCTCAGGAGGGTTACAATCTCGACGTTACTGCAGACGGCATAAAACTCGCAGCCTCCACCCCTGCCGGACTTTACTACGGCCTGCAGACAATCAAAAAAATACTGCCGGCAAATGTCATGGCCGGTAAACCGGGCGCACCCGGCGCCGAATATGTGCTCCCTGTGATTCAAATCATGGACGAGCCGGCCTACGGCTACCGCGGCTTCATGCTCGACGTGAGCCGTCATTTCTTCACTGCCGACGAAATCAAGAGGATGCTCGACGTTATGAGCTACTACAAACTCAACCGCTTCCACTGGCAT
>CAMWNL010000226.1 GCA_947175585.1 uncultured Bacteroidales bacterium
GCTATACGCACCGCCACTGCGCTTGCAAAACCCGGCGATGTCATCCTCATTGCCGGAAAAGGACATGAAACCTACCAGATAATTGGTCCGGTCACTAACCATTTCGATGACCGTGAAGAAATAATCGCTGCATTTGCTAACATCTAACGTAATCACATTTCAAACTCATGTTTTATTATCTTTTTCAACTACTAAAAGACTATGGTTGGCCAGGTGCCAGACTGATGAATTACATCACATTCCGATCAGGACTGGCATTTGTAATCGCGCTCATTCTCGCGATTTTCGTCGGGCGCCGTATTATTGATTCGCTACAGAAAATGCAAATCGGCGAGATTGTCCGCAATCTCGACTTGGAGGGTCAAACCAAGAAAACAGGTACACCGACAATGGGTGGTGTGATTATTATTCTATCCATACTTATCCCTTGTCTATTGGTCGGAAATCTCAGCAATGTCTACATGCTTTTGATGCTTGTGGCGACAATCTGGCTCGGCACGATCGGATTTCTGGATGATTACCGAAAAATCAAATTTCACAATAAAGATGGCTTAAAAGGCAAGTACAAAATAATCGGACAGGTCGGTATTGCGGTCATAGTTGCAGGCACAATGTTCTTCAGCCCGAATATGGTCCTTATTGAGAACACAGAAGTCATAAACACAGACACCCACGAAGTCGAACAAGTGATCTACGAGAGCCAGCCTACCAAATCACCACAGACGACAATCCCGTTTGTAAAGAACAATAACCTGAACTATAGCTGGTTCACACAATGGATGGGAGACCACGCTGAGACAGGTGGTTGGATTATATTCTTCCTCGTGGTTATATTCATTGTATCCGCGACAAGTAACGGAGCTAACCTCAATGACGGACTTGACGGCATGACAGCAGGTCTTTCAGCCGTAATTGGTGTTGCTCTTGCAATTATGGCATACCTCGGAGGTAACATCATCTACTCATCCTACCTTAATATAATGTATATCCCCGAAAGTGAGGAATTAGTTGTATTTATGGCCGCTTTCATTGGAGCGCTTGTCGGCTTCCTATGGTATAATGCCTATCCGGCTCAAGTCTTCATGGGTGACACGGGCAGCCTTACAATCGGAGGTATAATTGCAATTTTCGCAATTCTGATCCACAAGGAATTGCTTTTACCTATATTATGTGCGCTATTTTACATTGAAGACCTTTCGGTTATCCTGCAGGTCGCCTATTTCAAACGCACAGGAGGAAAACGTATTTTTAAGATGTCTCCTCTCCATCATCATTTCCAAAAACCTGGCAATGCAGGAATTCAAGCTCTTATCCAACGCCCGATTCAAGCAATTCCTGAAGCTAAAATCGTAACCCGTTTTTGGATTATAGGCATTATTTTGGCCGTTATTACATTTGTAACTCTTAAAATTCGATGAAAATGACTAATAATATATATCAACGACGAATAACAATTCTCGGAGCCGGAGAAAGCGGCACGGGAGCAGCCATACTTGCCAAGGACAAAGGATTTGACGTCTTTGTCAGTGACTTCGGCAAAATCTCTCAAAAATACAAGTCACTGCTTGATGCTGAAGGCATTGAGTGGGAAGAAGGACAACACACCGTCGAACGCATATTAAGTTCTGACGAAGTTGTTAAAAGTCCCGGTATCGCAGATACCACTCCGATAATGCAAAAAGTATTATCCAAGAACATACCGGTGATTAGCGAAATCGAATTTGCCGGGCGATACACCGACGCCAAAATGATATGTATAACCGGAAGTAATGGCAAGACAACAACCACACTTCTCACTTATCATATCCTATGTCGGGCCGGCCTTGATGTCGGTCTGGCCGGCAATGTCGGCAAAAGTCTTGCCCTGCAGGTCGCTCGCGATCCTCACCAATTCTATGTCATCGAGTTAAGCTCATTCCAGCTTGATAATATGTATGACTTTAAGGCCAATATAGCGGTGATACTCAATATCACGCCAGACCATCTCGACCGATATGAGTTCAAGATGGAAAATTATGTCAATGCAAAATTCCGTATTCTTCAGAACATGACTCCGAGCGATGCATTCATTTTCTGGAAAGAAGATCCCGTAGTCAGCTCACAACTTAAACATATCACAACCGAAGCCGAACTCTTCCCGTTCACCGCAAAAGACGAAGAATCATGCGCCGCATATATTGACGCCGAAAACGATATGATTATCAAAACTCCGGCCACATCAATGTCAATGCCGCGCGCTGACCTCGCCCTTAACGGAATTCATAACCTTTACAACTCAATGGCTGCAGGACTTTCCGCATGTCTCTTGAATATCCGTAAAGATGACATACGCGATGCCCTCAGTGACTTTTCGGGAGTAGAGCATCGTCTCGAACCGGCTGGAAATGTAGACGGTGTCGAATGGATTAATGACTCTAAGGCTACTAATGTCAATTCATGCTGGTACGCCCTCGACTCAATGACCAAACCGACTGTTCTGATTCTCGGCGGTAAAGATAAGGGTAACGACTACTCCGAAATACTTCCGTTGATCAAAGACAAAGTCAAGGCAATCGTAGCAATGGGGCTCCACAACGAAAAAATCGTTGAATTTTTCAAAGATGCAGTCCCCGTAATACGTGACACACATTCACTGGCAGATGCAGTTGCCGCTTGCCGAGAACTTGCAAAACCCGGAGATGTAGTTCTACTCTCACCTTGCTGCGCAAGTTTTGACCTCTTTACCAGCTACGAAGACCGTGGCCGTCAATTTAAACAAGCCGTAAATAACCTCTCAACCAATAAACATTAATAAAAAAACATCCTCTCCGACATGGAACCGGCATTCAACATAGATGAAGTAATTACTGAAGGATCTCAGGCAGTCGCCGAAACTACCGCAGCCGAAGACTTAAACAAGATTAAGCCCAAAATGCGCACAGATCAACACATCTGGGGCATATACATCTCGCTGCTTATTATTTCTGTTATAGAACTTTTCAGCGCTTCAAGTCAGGAGGTCCAGATAAATGACATCTACGGGCCTATCATTCGTCACGCTCGCTTTCTGGCCATTGGACTTGTTCTGATGCTTGCCATCCAGAAATTTCACTTCAAATACATCTATCGGCTGACACCATTATATGTATTCGGTAGTATAATGGCTATGCTGATGGTTTTAGGCATGGGTGTAAAAGTAAATGGCGCTCAACGAGCCATCCAGTTTGGGTCCATAATGATACTGCCTGCCGAGTTCCTTAAACTTGCAGCAGCTCTCGGCATAGCTTACATTCTCAGCCGCACACAGATGCCCGGCAAACGAGACGTAACGACAAAAGGAGTTGTCAGCAGTGCGGTATTCACATTAGTCTGCGCAGGTCTCCTGTTCTCCCACGGTCTGACTAATACACTGTTGATATTTGCGATAAGTATCTCAATGATGCTTATCGGCGGTGTCGGCATGAAAAAATTCCTTATCGTCTGTTGCGTATATGGCCTTATTGGCGCCGCGGCTATGGGATATAAACTGTGGCAGAATAAAGGGGCGGCTCCCTCACCTGAAGCAATTGAAATTGCAGAATTAAACCAGGAGGAAGGCGGCGCGACATCAGGTAACCGTTCATCTACCTGGGTTGCGCGAGTCCAGCGTCATTTCCGTCTTAACAAAGCCGGAGACAAAATCGACGATACAAACAAGCAGGAACAGCTGAGCTATATTGCCCAAGCTCACGGAGGTCTTACAGGCGTAGGTCCGGGTAATTCCCGCGAAAATGCACGTCTGCCGCTTGCCTTCTCTGATTATATCTACGCAATCGTAATCGAAGAACTTGGACTGGTCACAGGCATCTTCGTTCTTTTATGCTATCTTTGGTTACTGGCTCGCGCCGGACGAGTCGCCACACAGTGCAAGCAGACATTCCCCTGTCTCTTGGTTATCGGTTGCGCAATCTATATAGTTTATCAGGCTCTTTTCCACATGGCTATTGTTACCGGCGTATTTCCCGTTTCCGGCCAACCGCTACCATTGATTTCAAAGGGCGGCACATCTGTGATTGTCACTTCGATTGCGCTTGGCATTATGCTCTCGACAAGTCGTCACGCCGCATTTAAAGATGACAAAGAGGCGATCCGCCAGGAGCTTAACAATCTACCGGCAAGTATCCACAGCGACAATCCGTCGCAACTATAACATAATTGATTATGCAGAATTCTTCATCATCCGACACTCCTACTCTGCAACGCGTGCTTATAAGC
>CAMWNL010000227.1 GCA_947175585.1 uncultured Bacteroidales bacterium
CTCTTTGTGCCGGAGGTATGCCAATTGGGATTGTTCCAGGAGTTTTTGCTATAGCCGTTGGTTTGCAACCACTTCTGGTGGGTATCTGCGGTACTTTCACACGTGAAGAATGTATAGGGTTTGGTAACCGCCTCTTTAATGTTTGAGGCAAGTTTCTGCACTTTCATATTGATGCCACCGTTATTTTTGAAATCATCTATGATATTACCATACATATCGTAGACATCTGCATTAGCGTAAGGCATAGGTGAGAAGCGGCCGAATTGATAATATAGGCCGAAAGAACGAGCGTTTTCCTTTTCGTCGGTTGACGGAACGGCAGTGTAGGCTCCAAGGTTACGGTCCATGATATACTTATTCAGATAAGATTTGTCCCAGAAGCTCGATTCGTAACGATGGATAGCTCCCCCGGTGACGGGATAGATATATTTATTATCCTCCCATGACGATATATTATCGTCGGGTTCATAGTTTGTGATCCATAGATGCCAGCTCCAAAGATACTCTCTTTCTCCCGGAGCAGGGGTAGTGTCTGTTTTCTTGCGCACGCCAATAACAACATTACCCTCAACATTTTCCAAAGGACGGAAATAGAAAGCCGCATCACCTTTACCCTCGAAATTTCCGGAAATTGCGTCGTTGTCGTAGGAATAGAAACTGATGAGTTGTTTCGGCTGATCTTGCCAGATAACCTCAGCAATCCATTCATCTGACTCGTTGATGGCCGGCTTGCCTTCTTCGTTTTGCCAGAAGTAATTTATGCGTGAAATTGGGACTGCGTATGTGCTTCTGAGCAATGGATTGATAATGTATGAGTTTGATTCGTCGAGCCTCAATTTATTCATATTCGTCACACGCGAGTCTGTGTCAGGATTACCCGGAGCTCTGACTATAATCGGCATCGTGTAGCAGTAATTAGGCAGCAGATTGAAGTCAGAGTAGACGTCTTTACCGGGATAAAGACGATAACGGAGCTGATAGTTACCGGCATTGGCATTGATTTCAAAAAATGTAGCTTTAAGATTTGTCGCAGCTCGGTTTTTGTCACGCTGGTCAGTGGCATTACCGTGTATGCCGCTGACATTTCGCGGAAGGTAATATATTAGTTCGACCGGCTCGGCTCCTATCTGATCCAGTTTGTCTTCAGCCCAGTTTTTCACTGTTAGTTCGGGGATTTTCACATCATTTCCCAAGGCCTCCTTATAAAAACTCTCGTAGGAGGAGTAAACAGCCTTGTAAGTTGCCTCGTTATCCTTAGTGGAGTAGTAATCAGGATGATTGAAGTGTTCGAGAAAACATATTCCGTCTGGCACATTGCGCCAAAGACCGTTGACCAGCTTGACTTCAGCCGATGGAACTTCAATCTGCAAAACTACTTTAACGACGTTTCGTCGGAGTTTGCAGCTGACCTTATTGGCCGTATCGCCTGCATCTTTGTGGATATCAAACGATCCACTCATAGGCAGGTAATGCTTACCATCAGGCCCGGTTGTTATGCAGCTATTGGGCCCATCAATAGCTATATTGAAGGCTGTGCTGAACTCTTTAATGTAATTACATATATCAAGATTATCGTGATTTTTTACTCGGTCAAGCAAATCAGGGTCATGTGTGTTGGCTATGATCAGGCCGCTGAAATTTACTCCCGGACGGTTAGGCACGATCACCTGAAGCTCTTTTAGTTGATCCTGGCTTTCGAGCTCGAAATATGTGGGCCAACCTATACGCCGACCCTGTTCATTATACTCTATGAACCAGAAATCTTTGATGGTATTTTCATCAACGTCACCGGTGCCAAACGCACGGCTATGGGGTTTATCGCCTTCAAAACCATCGCTGACCGAAAGATGCAGCGATATAGTGCGCTCAGTGCCTGAATCAAGATTGTCAATGGAAATATCACCTTCATCTATCATGTTATCGCTGCATGATGAAGCAAATAATGACAGAGGCAGGAGAAGTATTTTTAATCGTTTATATATATTCATGATCAGTCATTTTGAACATAAAACATTGTGTGGTCTACTGGCGTATGCAACGAACCGCGCAGGCGGCACTACGGCTGCCACGGTCAAAACTCGGGGTGAGTTGTATGCCGGCTCTTGTCATATCCATACGGTTGCAGTAGTCAGAATTGATGGGAACGCTCATCCAATACATGCCTTCCGGTCCACTGTTATGGGTAGCAGTGGGTCCTTCGTAAAAGCTGGCATTTGTAGAGCTTTTACATCCCGCTAGGGGAAACCACGCTGTTCCTTTGGTTGGATCTTCAGGTTTAAGATATAAGTGATAACCCTTTACAGAACCTTTATCATTGTTTCCTGTTTCCTTGTTATTGCTTTCTACGGAATTCGTCTTGAAATAACTTTTCACCGCATTGGCATCTAAGTAACTTACCTCGTAGGATGCGAAACCTTCATAGACACCATAATCAGGCACTTCCCATCCAGGGGGACAGGGATCGAAAATACTCTTAGTATCAGAGTACCAATCGGGGTTGTCCCAAACATTTCTTTCGTAGGGATTTGATATTGTGAGATTGTTATCTCCGAGCCAACGACGTAAAGTATAGTTGAGCGGTGGAACCTTTACACTTGAACAATAGAAGTAGGTATGTGGTTTTGTTACTGCTTCGGCATGTGATTTGGCAAACAACTGGCGCAACATATTATATGATCCATTATAAGCAAAAGCCGTTATTTCCTTCCCCTCAACATCGTATACTTTGGCCAATTTAGGGTAGGGGATTGGTGTATGACGACCGTACTGATAATACATTCCGAAAGTATTTATCAGATCAGCGTTATCTGCTCCCGGCTCTGAGGTCAATGCTCCCAAGTTGCGATCCATCATGTATTTATTATGGAATGTTGTCTGCCAATAACTTGATTCGTAACGGTGCACTTTACCGCCGGTGACAATATATTCGTATTTACCCTCTTCCCATGCGTGACTCTGCTCATCAGGACTATAGTCGGTGAGCCAAAGATGCCAGCTCCAGAGATATAACCGTTTGTCACGGGCAGGGTCTGTAGTTTCCTTTCTTCTCACACCGATAACAACATTGCCGGCTACGCCGTTAACAGGCCGAATATAGAACGATGTTGATCCCGTACCCGTGTAAGAGGTCATTCCGTCGTCAGAGTCAGCCGAGGAGAATTGTATCATCTGCTTTGCCTGGTCCTGCCAGATTACTTCTGCAATCCATTCGTCAGTGTCTTTAAGAACATTGGCAGCAGCATTCGGTTCCACGTTGTCGTTTGACCAGAATTCGTTTATACGTGATATTGGGATCTCATAGGTGATGGGATTCCCGGGGTTGATGATATAAGAATTAGATTCTGCGAGACGGATTCTGTTCATATCCTCCACGCGGCTGTCATTAGTAATAGCTGATGCGTTTAAAACAACGGGCAGGGTATAACAGCAGTTGGCGATAAGATTGAAATCGCTGACTACATCTGTGCCGGGATAGATACGGTAGCGAAGCGATCCGTTATTTTTTGTATTCGTGGCGTGAATCTCATAATAAGTCGCTTTATCGGGCGCAGCACGGTTCTTATCCTTGGCCTGGGTGGCGTTGCCGGCCTTACCCCAGCAACTGCGCGGTAGATAATAGATAAGTTCAAGATAGTCGGTGTCGGCCGCGAGTTTGTTCTGATCGTCGGTTATATCGTCTTGATCCCAGTCAAGGACCTTGACGTCAGGCTCCATCGCGGTGCGATAAGCTTCTTCAAAAGTAGCAGCGTTCAGTCCGCGAAAACTGTGGAGCTGTTCGGCTGTGTAACGTTTTTCGGGGACATTGCGCCAAAGGACATTGTCGATCTTAACATCTTTGGTCTTAAGACGCATAATTACTTTGGCTACGTTGCGGCGGAGTATACAATTAAACTCAGGTATCTCTCCGTTTTTAGGAGCCGGTATATCAAACACACAGCTCATCGGGAGATAGTGAGATGTAGTGCCATCACTGCCGACCAAAGTGGTGTATATCTCTTCTTCCTGTCGGATTTCGTCATACAGGGTTTTCAGACGATCTTCCGACATCGACATATCGTTTTCCTGATCGAAGAGATCCTTGTTATGGGTATTGACAAGAATCACACCACGGAATATGTGGGACGCATCTGTCGGCACGATAATACGGACGTTTTGGTTTGCCTCGTTATATTCGTAATAGCGAGGGAAACCTATACGGTTGCCGTCTTGGTCGTATTC
>CAMWNL010000228.1 GCA_947175585.1 uncultured Bacteroidales bacterium
CGAAATTCTGCGTCACACCGTTGCAAAAAACGCCGCCTTTCTCGGTTCCTCATTAACCGACTGCGTGGCTTCAGCGTCACACATTCCACTCGGCAATCTCTACGGATCTGTTCAGATTCAAGCCCTTGTTGTCTCGATGAAAGAAATATACGGCTGGCTCTTGATTGTCGGAATAATATCGTTGCTTTTCATTCTGGTAAGCTACGGACCGATACGCCCGTGGGCGATTTTTCCTAAATGGAGAACTATCAGACGGATCATCAAGTCTGTTTATCGTCAATCCACAGTTGAACGAACCACGATTTAACAGTATTAATAGAATGGAGTCGATTTCCCGGCTCCATTCTTCATTCATAAAACCATGATTCACAATTTATAAAAAAAATCATTAAAACTTGAACCTTTTTGAACCACGAAATTTTTTTTAACGAGTTAGTTTTTATATATTTTTGCGGATAAATAAATTTTATCCAAGAAAATATAATACCAAATTCTATGAAATCAGCAGTTCTATTACCGCTATTTTTATTTTCACTCGGACTTTTGACATCTTGTTCTCATGAGTCTGATGATTCGGCTCCGGTGACTCCGCCCTCCGAGCCTAAAAAATTAGAGATAAAGATCAGCCCCTCACTAAGAGAGTCGCGCGCAACTGACTACGGTTTTGAGACCGGTGACTGCATTGGTCTCTATGTGGTCAACTACTCCGGCTCGACTCCGGGCACCCTCGCCAACTCTGGCAATCATGTTGACAACATGCGCTTCAGATACACTGGCGAATGGATTCCTGATTCTCCGATTTTTTGGGCTGACAATGAAACCCATGCCGACTTCTACCTTTATTATCCATATAATACTAACGTGCAGTCGGTGTCAAACTATTCGTTTTCCGTTAAGGCTGACCAATCTGCCGAGTCTGCCTATAAGGCTTCTGACCTTATGATCGGTAAGACATCAAATGTCGCTCCGTCCACTGCCACGACAGTCATTCCGGTTAACCATGTTATGAGTCGGGTGGTAATCACACTCGAAGCCGGCAACGGATTCACTAAAGAGTCGCTGGCTCAATCCGATGTCAAGGTACGCATCAACGGAGTGAAGCGCGGTGCGTCGGTCAACATCGCTACTGGCGAGATTCATCCTGCGGGCGAGCCTGCGGCAATAACTCCATTCTTTACTGAAGGTTCTTACAAAGCTCTTATCGTGCCGCAGACCGTAGACGAAGGTAGCCTTATAACGGTCACTGTCGATGGCCGTGACTATAATCTCAACAAAGCTTTCACTTTTGAAAGCGCTAAAAGCCATAAATTTACGGTTACACTCAGCCGTACATCCAATGGTGTCAACGTCAGCATCAATCCTTGGAACGAAGATGATATTGACAATGGAGGCACCGCAGAATAAATCAATCCTTAAACCTGAATCACTATATAGCAATGATTAAAATGAACAAATATTTTATTTCAGCCGGCCTTATTGCGTCGCTAATGTTTTCTTCCTGCTCTGAAGATATGTTCGACGTCCCCGGTCACGACGCTACAGATCTCGGTGTAATAAATCTCGCCGGACAGATTTCGCAAGAGTGTGTCACTCGCGCCAACGACGATGGTTTTGCCGATGGCGATGTAATCGGTGTATATATTGTTGATTACGAGGGTACGCAAGCAGGCACTCTCAAATCTCAGGGCAATCGCGGCGACAACGTGCGCCACACTTTCGACGAAGCTTCTTATAGCTGGAGTTCTGCCTACGATCTTTATTGGAAAGACAAACATACCCGCATCGACGTCTACGGCTACTATCCTTTCGGATCGCCCGACGACGTTAATAACTATAAATTCACTGTGCAGACCAATCAGGCGCGCACCTTTGACGACGGCACTATGGGTGACTACGAGGCTTCTGACTTCCTTTGGGGCAAAGTCCCGGGCGTCGAACCGACCACCAATGTTATCCGACTGCCGTTGGCTCACCGCATGGCCAATGCCCGTGTCACTCTTGTCGAAGGCTCGGGTTTTGCCTCCGGCGAATGGGCCGACCTCGAAAAACAAGTTTTGGTAGCCAACACTATTCAGAATGCCGTTATCGACCTGTCGACCGGTGTTGTTACTCCTGACGGCGAAGTTAGCAAGACTTCAATCATTCCCTCAAAACGTGGTGACGAATGGCGCGCAATCGTGGTGCCTCAGACCGTTCCTGCCGGAACTACTATGTTTAACATCACCTTAGGTGGCGTTCCTTATAAATTTTCCAAGAATGAAACCTTTGAGTATATCTCCGGCAAGATGAACAACTTTGGCATCAAGGTCGACAAAAAAGAAATGACCGGAGATTATACCCTCACTCTTATCAGTGAAAGCATCACTCCGTGGGAGAATGACCTCGTCAGCCACGATGCTACCTCTAAGGAATATGTTATTGTAAATGTTCCCCAAGCCGGTACTCTCGACCAGTGCATAGCAGCAGCCGGAAAAGATCTGACCCAGCTTCGCAACCTGAAAATCACAGGCAAAATAAACTCCCGAGACTTCGCTGTGATGAAATACCAAATGTCGCGACTCGGTGCTCTTAACCTCAAAGAAGTTGAAATCGAAGCATGTGATTATGGTGAACTTAGCTCCGGTTACGGAAGCTATTATCCCAATATAGCCGGTGAAATACCTGGGGGGGCACTTAGTGACAAAAAGACTCTTACAAGCTTAGTTTTACCGGACAAATTAAAATATATACAATATGATCCGGGTGAGCGAAATGGTGCATTTAATGGTTGCTCAAGTCTTTCGGGGTCTTTGATTATTCCTGAAGGAGTTGAGATTATAGGCCCTGCTGCTTTTGGCGGATGCGCTAGTCTTTCAGGAACTCTTTCCCTACCGTCAACTTTGAAGCGCATAGGTAGTTATTCCGGTTACTCCAGTTATTGGGATGCCGTATTTGGTGAATGCAATTTTACATGCGAGCTTGTCCTTCCCGAGAGTCTTGAAGAAATCGGAAAGGGTGCATTCCATAATTGTAGAAATCTTTATGGTGCTCTGCGCTTGCCTGATAATTTAAAATTACTCGGCGAAGGAGCCTTTGAAGGTTGTGAAAATTTGAGTGGTTCTCTTGAAATACCACAGGGCGTATCAGTTATTTCACTCAACTGTTTCAATGGTTGTTGGTTCGGAGGAACCCTGAAACTGCACGATGGTATAACCGCAATTGACGAGAGCGCATTTGCAAATTGTGGATTTAAGGGCGAACTTAATCTTCCAAAGGACCTTGAAGTAATAAGCAGTAATGCATTCTATAATAATGATTTCTCCGGAAATCTCGTTCTTCCTAAGAAGCTTCAGACAATCGGTGACAAGTGCTTCGCCTATAACTGGCGTCTGATGGGTACTCTTGAAATTCCCGAAAATGTACTCTCTATTGGCGCAGGTGCATTTGCAAAGTGCAGCGGTCTTGAAGGAGTTATTTTCCCTGAAGGACTCGAAAGTATTCGTGCCAATACTGATTTTAATGAAGATGCGGGAGCCTTCCAAGATTGCTTTGGCCTAAGCAAGATAATATGTAAAGGTACTATACCCGCTTACATTCAGGAACGTGCATTTTATGGTGTCGCTAAAGATAATTTTGTAGTGGAAGTTCCCGAATCTGCCATTGCACAGTATCAGGCCTCTGCAGGATGGTGTGAGTTCAAGCGTATTGCCGCACACCACGAACTAGTTTGCCGCCCGTCGGTGGCCTGCGCTCTAGGCACCGAGCACAAACAGACTCTTGTAGTTGATGCCGAGGGCGATTGGGAACTCGCGTCTATCCCCGACTGGTGTGAACTCTCTCAGAGCTCTGGCCATAAAAAGAGCGAAATCACCCTTACCATCAAAGCCGGCTCTACAACTGAGCAGCGTGAAGGCGACGTTGTGTTCAAACTCAAAGACAAGGATTATACTCACAAATGTCACGTAACTCAGTATGGCTACGACTATGGCGAAGATGAGTACATTACACTTCAGAAAGCCACAAAAGGCAACAACGGAGGCATCAATATCGTAATCCTCGGTGACGGCTATGATGCTAAAGAAATATCAAGTGGTAGCTATCTCGCTGATATGAAAGAAGAAATCGAGTACTTCTTTGGTATCGAACCTTACACCACCTATCGCGACTACTTCAACGTCTACACTGCCTTCCCCCTGTCTACAGAAAGCGGTATCGGTTCGATAAACACTATCCGTTA
>CAMWNL010000229.1 GCA_947175585.1 uncultured Bacteroidales bacterium
ATGGTGTTCTCATCAACTGATCCATTACCGATTGCACGCGAGGGGGCAGCATCGTCCCCACTGAAGCGATCGGATTGAAGATTGAGCGAGACGGTGCGTTCGACACCTTCGCACACATCCGCCGGAGATGATACAATATCGTCGTTACATGAAACCGCCATCAGCGCGAGCATTAACGGAATAAATGATTGACGAAGGCGGATTATATATGGGTTGTTTATGGGAAACATAATGATTTATTTAGTTATTGCCAGGGATTCTCAATATTTGACCAACCTTCACCTAAGTTGAGGTCGCCTTTTCCGGCATCATGGTCGCTGGATGTATCGGTGATAGTTTCTTTAAGATCGGATATATTATTCCAATCTTCAACCGTGCAACCACCCTGTAAAATTTCTCCGACACTTACTTGCAGATTGTAAGTGATTTTCTGTCCGGCTTTCCATTCCGCGTTTTCAAGCTCAGTGGAAAGAGTGTGGTCAGCAGCATAGGTGCCGTTGACGTATAGCTTGAAAGTCATGGTGAGTTTCACATTACCGGAGTCCTTAGGTAAGACTATGATGGCATCGTTATTTTTGAACACAGGTTTAAATGCATTGTATTGCGAATCGTAACAACCATTAATGTGTACATCGGCATCTCCCTTGAAGCTGCGACTGCCGGAAGTGAGGTTGCTCCAGCCGCTCTCTTTATGAGCATCGGTGCCACTACGATCATTGTCCGTAGTGAGATCATCAGGACGCACACTGTATGAGCCGGAAACGTTGATGCCGTCAAGAATGATTTCAGTAACCTCAATGCGGTTATTACCGTTACTGTAGGCTAACTCTTCGAAATACTTGATGCGTATATCAAGCACGGAAAGAATATGCTCGAATGTGAATGATACAGGATCAACAGCCTTACCCAATTCCTGAACATATTGGCGGCGGTGAGTGGCAATCAGAAGATCGGAGGCATTTCTGTAATTATCGGGATGAGTGTAATTGAAGCTCAGCTGACCATTACCGTAATCGACATCTTTAACCGTCCGGGTGTTATTTATAGCCTCAATCGGATGAAGAGCCACAAAGGAGTGGATATGATTCGGGAACCAGTAAAGGGTAGTGCCATAATTCCACTTCCCCGAGGAGTATGTGGCCTGACGGCCGTTCATAAGCTCGATGAGATCGCCGTCGGCTGTTGACAGGCATGCGTCACCATAGAGCGCGAAAGGCTTTTGGATGAGATTGGCGGTCGTTGACTCGGCCGCGCGAGAGTGTTGAGCCGTGACAAATACCAACTCGTCAGATCCGGAACATTGTGGCCCGGAATCATCTGACGAGCATGAAACCATCAGGGGGACAAGCGCGTAAGCGCAGTATGTAAAATATTTTAGATTGTCGATCATAGCGGTACAATTATTTACCGATATTTATTGTAGAATTATTTATAACGGTCAGGTCTATGACCTTATGCTCGCCTACAGGAGCATCCCATTGTTTTACTGTTGCAGACACCGCGACTTCATTCAAAATCGGTGCTCCCGGATCAGGATCGTCCGGATCGTGGAGTCCGACGCCTTGTGAATAATCGAGCACGTAGGTGTATTCATATCCGGCTTTCCAATCGGTTGCGACCGGGAGAGCCGCCCACCCATATTCACGGATTTCCTGAGTCGCAGGAAGGGTATACTCGGAGTCGGCGGTGAATTCAGTGTCAATAAAATAGCGGTTGTCGTTTCTGTAAAGACGTTTCATGACACGGCCGGTTGATTTTTCAACCGCCAGATATATCACCGTCATCTTTTGTTCGTCAGAATCATCAAGAGAAGAATAACCGGGATAAGGATAGAGCCGGATGCCTGATTTATCGGTGACGCGCAGCAGAACGCTGAAATACATCCCCTGACGACTGTTGGGTGCGTCATCATGATGATTCCATGCTTCGTGGGTGTAAGGGATAACCATTGACCATCCGCCGTTGCCCATTATCGATGAAGTAACGTTCTCTGAGCTGTTACTGCGTCCATCAATCGGGATAACAACGTCGCCTGACTCACGGAAGATATATTCGACGCGGTCTCTTTCAGGCGATTCATCGAGAATCCAACCACCGACACTGTTATCGCCCTCTTCGGGATTGTCGGGTAGGGCAGTGAAGCTGAACGAGCCTTCTGTGACAGGGGCTCCAATTCTCACTCCGGCTATTTCGACATTGTATGAGGCGTTTGATCCCCATGCCCGGAGGCCCACACGAGTCATCTGATGCTGGAAGTTGAGATCTATGCCTGAATAGAGGTTATCGGTCTTGGTGCCGTCGGCTGAGGCAGCGACAAAATCAACATGGCGAGAGATGTCTTTATTGATTTTGAAATTTTCAAGCCTGTAGTCGCAGTTGGCGACCGACGAATGATTGGTGAGCGCGAAATGAGCTGAAGTTTCATCTTCATCGACACTCTGTCGCAGGTCACTGCGTGAGGGATAGAATGCAAAGAACTTCAGGTGTCCTTGTTTCTCATCTTTATTGCCTGGCCAGCGACATAGATCAGAGCGGAATTTGCCGTCGCCGTCCTGTGTCACTCTTTGCTCACTGAAATATTCGTCAAGAGTTCCATCATCGGAGATGAGAGACTCATCTTCATTACAGAAAGCCGTAACGTCGAATCCTGAGGCAAGAGCGCCAAGCATATCCTTATCTGCCGAACGACTGTTGACACCTGGCAATGATGCCCGAAAAGAGATGAGGTCATCAGCTGACGATCGACTGCCGGGCATATCGTCCTGACTGCATGAAGTCATCGAGGCAGCAGACAGAAACAGAATTGAGATATATGAAAGGTCTTTCTTATTCATGAATGTAATAGGTTAGATTATGAGCCGGGGACGATAACGCCCGAAGACGGTTTTGACTGCCACTCTTTAACGCTGACTGAAACGCCGACCTTATCACTTATGATAGGTTTGCCGGCGTCAGGACTCTCGGGGTCGTGAAGACCAACCCCCGAGGTATAATCGAGAGTGTAGGTATATATACAGCCTGACTCCCAATCGCCTGTGACAGGCAGTGCGGCCCATCCGAATTCCTTCACTTCTTCATCGTCAGTCAAAGTGTAGGGTGTAGTGAAGGTTTCGTCAGTGAAGTAGCCGTTGTCATTTTTGTACAGACGACAGCTTACGGTTTTACCAGTCGTCTTATCGACAGCTAAATATACTTTCGGAATATCTAACGCATCAGAGCCTTCAATATTGTGTGTATAAGGATATTGCTGCAGGCCTTTACCGTCTGTGGGTGTTGCATCGACCACTCTAAGCAGTACACTGATGTACATTTGATTATATTCATTCTTACCGTCACCGACAAAGTCCCATCCGGTATATGTCGAGGGAAGAAGCATCGCACAGTTGTCGTCATCGCCGACCTTAGCGCCCATGATTGACACGGCTTCGTCGGCAGTGAGAGCAGAACCGTCTGTACGGTCAAACGAAACGATTTGGTCACCACTGCGATAAATGTACTCAACGATGCCTTTGCCAAGATCGTCGCTCCATTGACCGCCGCCTTCGACAGTCCGGAAATCAAAAGTACCTTCGACACCGACGCCACCGATACGTACACCGGCAATCTCTATGTCGCAGCTTTTGTTCGCACCCCAGGCTTGCAACTCGACGCGACTTAGTTTATGCTCGAAATCAAGAGTAATGCCTGCAAACAGATTTTTTTCCATAGATCCGGTGGCATACGCGGTGATGAAGTCCTGTTGGTCGGCTATATCGGCAGCCACGCGGAAACCGGTCAGTTTGTAATCAATCGCGAGGTCATCGCCGTTGAGAGTTGTTGCGTTAACCAATTCAGCGCCGTCGTTCAGGGCAGGGTAGAACGCGAAGAAGGCCAGATTGCCGTCTTTGCCTGGAGCGGGCCACAGACAGTTTTCCGAGGTCAGCAATTCAAGGCCGGCTTCATTATTGATGAGCTCTTTGCTGATATACTCGTTCACCAGACCCTCAGGAGTCACGAGGTCGTGGTCGGCAGGATTAAACGCTGTGACAAAGAAATGAGGAAGATTATCTTTTGTGACAATCTGAGCTCGGCTTGAGAGGGTGGGAAGCGATGTGCGAAATATTATGGGATTACCCTCGCGATCGCTGATATGGACAACATCCTCTTCAGAAC
>CAMWNL010000230.1 GCA_947175585.1 uncultured Bacteroidales bacterium
GACCGGTATGGGTCACGTCGGCGTAGCCATGAAACTTGGAGCGGAGAGTAATATTTTCAATCCGGCGGCCGTGGCGTTTTCTGAAAAGACTTTAGATATTTCGGCCGGTATGAGCGCCATCAAGGCTACGGCAAAAGCTATTTATAATGATTCGGAATATGAGACGAGCAATAAGGTAAGCACGCCGTTTAACGTTTCCGGAGCATTCCGTATCTATGATAATCTATATGCCGGTCTGTCGCTCTACACCCCCTACGGCAGTTCTATCAACTGGGGTGACAATTGGCCGGGAGCGATTCTCAACCAGTCTGTAGATCTGAAAGTCTTTACTGTGCAGCCAACTGTGTCTTGGCGTATAACGTCCAGACTGTCGATTGGCGCCGGACTGATGATCTCATGGGGTAACGTAAATCTCCACAAAGGACTCGTGACAATGGAATCACTCAACGCTCTTCAGCAGCTGATGGTAATGAGCGGTCAGTTGCCCGGAGTTCTTCATACATTCACCACGACACCTGCATCTGTAGTCCTCGACGGTTCGTCTGATCTGGCCGTCGGCTATAATGTCGGCGCAATGTATGACATATTGCCTAATCTGACGTTCGGCGCGTCGTTCCGTTCAAAAATGCAGATGAAAGTTGCTAAGGGTAATGCCCAGGTCAACTATGGCAATGAGATTGCTCAGACCATCCTCGGGACGACTCTTGACGATATCAGTGCCACTAATTTTTCAGCATCGATGCCATGTCCTTATGTGCTGACCTTCGGACTGGCTTACAATCCGATTTCTAATCTCACCGTGGCGTTTGACGCGCAGCTCAACGGATGGTCGACCTATAAGACACTTGATATAGCGTTCGATGGTCTGTCACAGTTTGACCAGCACCTAAAGAAGAATTATAAGAACGCATGGACATATCACATCGGAGCACAATATGGACTCACAAACCGTCTTGACCTTCGGGCCGGCCTGATGATAGATACATCACCTTGCAATAAGGACTACTACAACCCCGAGACTCCCGGTACAACAAAAATTGAGCCTTCGGTCGGTCTGTCGTTCCGCCCTATACCAAATCTGTCTATCGACGCGGCATTTATGTATATCCACGGTTGTAAGGTGTCAGATGCTACCGGTCGCTATGACGATTTCCTCGCCAAAAGCTATCCGGCTCTCGAACAATACTTCGGTATATCACCCGAAGGCGCGTTTACGGCCGACTACAAGGTCAGTGCGATAATACCGGCAATCGGTATCTCCTATTCATTCTGATAAAATCAAAAAAAATAACACAATCCATAAACAAGTAACCGCCTTCAGTTGTTAATACATGAGGCCAGTCTCTAAGGCGGCCTAATCAGCTGACATAAAACATCTATTCATTTTTTTATCTAACAAAACGTAATACGTTATGAAAAAGTTATTTTTAACTGCAACCGCTGCAGTAGCTCTCGTTTCAATGGTAGCATGCTCAGGCAAAAAAACTGAAGTAGCCGAGGACACAACACCTGCAACAACTACAACCGAAAAAGCAGCTTACACAGGCATTATCCCTGCTGCTGACTGCGACGGCATCTGGTACACTCTCCAGCTCAACGACGGTAAGTATGACATGATCGAAACTTACTTCGCGCTTGATACGACCGCTAATCTCGGTATTGACGAACTCCTTAGCGTGAAGTCTGATGGTACTTATGAAACTGTAGTAAACAATGGCACAAACTATCTCAAACTCACCCCGAGTGTTAACGATTCTTCTGCCAGCGATTACTATTTCCTTAACGGTGACTCAACCCTCGTTCTGGTTAACGCAGAATTCGAACTTCCCTCTACTCCCGACTACTACACTCTCAACATAGTGAAGTAATCAGCTTCACAGAGTCAACTAAAAAATAGAGGAGATTGGCATCGCCAATCTCCTCTATTTTTTAATCTGTTTAAATTTTTTTATTTAGTGGTGATCTTTACGACGGTATTTCCTGCTTTGACGAGATAAAGACCGGCGGATGGGAGTGTGAATGTAGCACCATTTGTTGCATCGGTCACACGGCCAACACGATTACCGGTGATGTTGTAGATTTCGGCAGAAGCGACACCTGAAATATATAACGTCTGACCGTTGACTCTGATTGAAGCATTTTCAGCAACTATATCGTTAATGCCTGAATAGGTCTCGGTTGTGAGGCGGATTTCGGCCGGTGTATTTTCAGGAACGACAAGATATGCCTTATTACGTGGAAGATAAGAGATGTCGGCTGTAACAAAACCGATAGAACCGTCAGATAGCTTACCCAATACACGCATAGTCTTCTTGTCATAAGGAGTCTGATTTTTGTGCACAAGGTCGTTATTGCAGAAATATACGCCGTTCAGACAATTTCCTTTTATTGCGTTGACATCAGATGAAATAGACAGCTTGTTATTGACAGCCTCCTCTGCTGAGCATTTCACAATAACAGCTGTGCCACGGGGCACTGTGCCTTCGACTTCTGTAAGAAACGCTTTGCCATCGGCAACGGTGTTGACATAGTATGCAGTCATGCCGGCTGAGTGGAAGTCAAAGGGAAAATCTGCATAGAGAGTTGCGTAGTAATCACCGCCGTCCTCAAATTCAGGAGTGATACCGACGTAGTTCGTGTCATCTGTTGTAATCGGATGGAAATACCAGCGATAATATTCTCCATTTTCAAGTGAAGTCACATAGCCTCGGTCCTTTGTCGAACGGGTTGCATCTCCGATATAGCGGGTAAGACCGCTATTACGGCCGAAGATGCTGTATGTTCCTAGATTTTTGTCTGCCATACGGATACTCACAGGATAGCTGATAATAGAATAAACTCCGGTTCCCTGAGTCTGGAGGTCATAATCCTGTTTCTTCCCGTTAAGGTCTTTAACATAAATAACTGTAGCCGGATCTGAAATAGTCTTATTGTAATCTTTCCAAAGCTCGATTGCACCAAGTTCTGCAGTGGTAGCCTGGAAGTTAAGAGACCCCTTATCGTCAAGCACGTAAATGTAACGCTCAGTCATAGCGTTCTGCACACGGTAATATCCATCACCGTCAAGGAGAGCTGACGCCGACATGGCGGCCGAGCAGAAAAGTAAGGCTGCTATTGCTTTTTTCATTGCGATAATTGAGTAATATTTTATAAAAATAATGCTTTAACACATAATAATGCGACAAAATTACGCAAAAATTACTTATTGTAAAAGAATTAGATGTTAAAATAAAGTGTTAACGATTATTCTGCAGGCAATTTAATCCGCTTAAAGTGATAAGTAGTAAAAAATGTCAATTTAGATTGTTTGGGATGCGTAAATATTTCGTGCTGTGGTGTTTTTATTTTGATATTTTTATTACATTTGCAGTCGGTTTTAATAATCTTATAAAGGTGCAACCGAACTTAAATATTGAGATCGTCATGTTCGGTTGTCAATAAAGACAGACGATCTCACCAAAAATAAAATATATCCAGATGAAACAATTCTTAAAACTGGCGATGTTGAGCACGGCTGCCGCTGCTTTCGCAACGTCAGGCCTGTATGCGCAGACAGTGAGTCGCGCTTATGGCATTCAGGTCTACTCGGAGTCCATGAAAACCGATGACCCACAGAAGCTGATTTCTTTTCCGGTAGATAATCCTCAGGATATCACCGTAGAGGAGACGTTTTCTGACTTTTCTGTTATGGCGGCGACCTGTCATAACGACTTATATTATATGCTTCAGACTGATGATGGTGTTGTTCCCACGAAATTAGTCACCTATGATATCAGCCGTCATACATTTTCAGAGGTTGCTACTTTCAATTTCAACTATGACCTGGCTGCTTCGCTGATGGTGGTTGATATGACCTATGACCCGAGTTCTGATCTTATATATGCTGTAGCCCTCAATCTCGCGGAGGGTGAATTTGTTGATGATAATATTGACGCTCCCTTCGGCCTGTTTACAATTGATCCTCAGTCCGGATATACCGAGCTTGTCGCATATCAGGAAACAGCGTTCATTGTTGCACTTGCTTCTAACGAATATGAATTATGGGGTGTCGATAGCGAGGGCAACGTATGGATTGTAAACAAATACAGAGGATATCTTGATGACATCATGACCTCGACCGGTATCGCAGCTGTCGGTCTGCAGTCTATGG
>CAMWNL010000231.1 GCA_947175585.1 uncultured Bacteroidales bacterium
CATTATTGTAGATATAGGGATCAGTAATTGCATTTCCGAGATGATTGATAAATTTCAGTAGCGCGCAGCGTTCATTGTCACTTGTGTCATCAAGTGTTGACACGTAAGCGCTGCTGTTGTTCGCTCCATCCTTCACCGCGTTGCCGTAGACAAGGGGCAGAGAGTATTTACCCGGAGCATTGATCACATAGCAGTTTGCCGTATTCACGACAGCATCGGCTCCAGTCGGATTTGATAGATTATAATACTCATGACCACTGGTGCTATTGATGTCGGCTGCACCTCGAAGAGTACGGGTCGCATCGCTCATCTGCAAGAAAATCGGTGTCGTAAAATCCGTCTGCATCTTAGCCGGTGTTTCGCCGCTTCCGTCTGTTGTGTAACTTATAATCCAGTCCGGCGATTGCTGTAGTTCATTACCGTCTTTGTCGACGAGTGTCGCCTCCCACTCCACCGGCTGCATTGTAGATCCGTCAGGAGTATAATAGCTCTTCACATTGTAATCCAACTTACTGCCGGTATATTTTGCATTTAGTTTATCGATTGCATTACCGTCTGCATCCTCGACCGTGAGAATCAGATTTGAGCTGCCGGCGCTCGCTGACAAGCGGTAAGTCACCGTTCGCCCTGCTGTCCATGTTTGTCCGGCGAGCGAAGCTTCGAAGGTCGACGCGTTGCCGTTAACCTCGACAGTGAGCACAATCTTAGAGTCATCAGACAACTGTTGAGGCAGCAATATGAATGTCTGATCGTCAGAGGTGATCGCTACACCGGGTTCCACAAATTTTGAATTTGTAGCAGCATCCAGTTTGAGATCCGGTGTCACAGAGTAGTCACTCGGTTCACCGAGTTCTGTCCAAAGTCCGCTCTCAAGATTGAGTTTTCCACGCGACATTACTCCGGTCATCTCTATTTTCGAGACCGTGCACGGCGACATCTGCGCTCCGGTTACAAAACGTATTGCGGTCAAAGCATGATTGAACACCAGCTTGCACGGCGACGCCGATGCGTCACAGGGCATCGCTGTCATCAGATCAATCTGGTCGGCGACATCAGCCGGCGTCAGATAATCAATCATTAACGAATCGCCGTCGCCCAATTGCGGAACCGTCAATATTCCTTCATCATTTCCGGCGGCCACGTATGGCGAATAAGCGTTGAAATGAAGTGGACCGTCACCCGGCCATAAATATTCCGTAGCAGGAGTCCAGTTGGCCGACTTGGTCACCTTGACATTATTCATATATGCCGGTAGGGAAGATTGTCCGCTGCGAGTTGCAAACACTCCGATAGTCTCCATGTCATCATTGCTGTTAACCATCGTGCTGCGCGATGTGACAGTGTGCCAATCATCGCTCTCTACCGCCGACAGATACAGACTGTCAGTCCCTGAGACAAGAGTCAGCTCTGCCGGCTGTTGCCCCCTTGAACCGCCGCGCGACACTGCGTGAGTCCATGACGAGGAACTTGCGACTTCAAACTGTATATCCTCCCCACTGTGAGCCGCCACACCCATATCATCATCGGCACACGCCGACAGCGCAGCCGCCGCAATGCCTGCCGACAGCCACAGACTGATGTTCTTGAAAAGGATATTTGTTTTCATCGCCATAGTAATTTTGTTTTTCGAAAATTTTTCGATTAGTGACCGCAGGGGGAACATTTAACCCCCTGCGACCTGAAATTTACATTTATGATTCAATTATTCTTCACCATTATAGGTTGTCATATCTTCGTCGATAGACTGGTTTTCCCAACCGGTTACATCAACAGTAAATTTAATCGGACCGCCGAGGATAGGTGTACCCGGCTGTGGATCGTGAGGATCTACATAGCCTGCGCCGTGAGTGAAGTCAAGAGTGTAGACATATTTCTTGCCGGCTTCCCATTTGTTGCTGATAGGCACTGCAGCCCAGATACAGTTTGCGTCAGATGGGAACGGATAGACCTGTGCTCCGGTCTCGGCGGTCTTGATCTGAAGTTTTACGGCGAGATATGCACCCTTGGCCGTATTGCTTGCGTCAGCTGTCGGATCCCATGCTGTAAGTTCCTGAGGAATCAGCATCGCGTTGTCAGAAGCGCCGCTTTCGGCTACAGTTGCCATCAGAGTGACAGGCTCGGCTCCGAGAGTAATGGTGTCATTGTAAGTCGTCTCATATATTGAGCGGTCAGTCGAGGCGGTCGAGAGAGTCCACGCATCGGTTGAGAAATCAAAACTTGCTTTTGAGACAGGTTCGCCGATACGCACACCCATAACCTTAAATGTATAGGCATCGTTATTGGTCTTACCCTGGATTTCAATCTGGGCGAGTCGGTGGTCAAACGTAAGTTCAACACCTGAAGCCTCGTTGACAGATTTCTTACCGGTCGCATAAGAACTGATGAAATCGACCTGATCAGAAATTTCTGCTGCCGGTGAAAAGTCAGTTAATGTCTTGTTATTGCTGTCGATTGCTATAGTGCCTCCGGGCTGTGAGGGAGAGTATGCATAGAAATCGAGTTGACTGTCATCGCCGGGCCAATAGTAGGCCGGCGTAGATGTATAGAACCCAGCATCTTTTGTGAATACTACGTTTTTAAACAATGTCTGATCGCCGAGGAGGGCAGTGACGGTTATGTCAGAAAGATTGGCATTGGTAGTTTCTGTAGCACGTGAGAGTGTACCCATTACCGGTCGGAAATCAATCTGGCGACCATGATTGACGCTGACAGGTTCATCCTGTGAGCAAGAAGCTAATGCAAGCGCAGCAATAGCCAACATTAAGAAAGACTTTTTCATTTTCGTAAACTTGTTATTCGGTTAGAGTTATTATTTATTTAGCAAAGCATTTACATCGTTATGTCGACATAGTCAGTGTTCCAGTCATTGACATCGGGCTGCAGTCCGCCGCCGGCAAGCATAGGCTTGGGCAACTTCAGTCCATGGATAACTATGTGGACGTGCCGCGGATCAGGAGCATTATAAATCTGTTGCGAGACATCAAATGTATAATACCACTTCGACCCGTCTGAAAGAATCATATAGACGGTCAGTATATGAGGATTCTTTGTCACCGGACTTTCACCGAAGGTTAGAAATTCGGCATGCAAATCGTTCTTATCGCTGTCAGCGACAAGCTCAAACGGCATTGTCACCTTTGTGTCGGTCGCTGACTTCTGACCCTGTCGATATCCTTCAGCCATACCCGAAATCGTCGCGTCGAGTGTCGAACCTGAGAGATAATCCATATTCTGTATGCTGTCGATATCAACCGTATAGTGACAGACAGCCTCTTCGGGATAAAGTGTTATGGTCTTGTCTGTAGCATCGATCGGTATATCAATCTCGTCCTGACGGTCACACCACACCATCTGTGGTGTTGACGCCATACGCTCACCTTCTGTTCCCTCGGCTCTCGGCACTGCACGTGAAAGCAATCCGTAAGCCTGAAGCATGGTCGCATCCATCGTATATATTTCAAACGTTTCAATATCAGAAATGTTTCTGTACAGCGCCCAGTCAGTATTATCGTTATTGAAGCATAATCCGTTGTATTTTCCGCCTTGAATATGGATGAGTCCTCCGTCTCGTCCACTGAAACTGTAGCGCGAAGCTTCGTTATCAGGCACGCCGTAGAGATGTAGCTCCATCGACGACGGATTTGCGTCAGATGCGTTACGCCAGTCAAACACCACTTTGACATTGAGTGTATGAGTGTGGTCGAAACACAGATCCTTGTGATTACACCCGGTCATAGCGACCAGAGCCACTGCAGTGAGTATATTGAGCATCAACTTTCTCATTGTCGGCCTCCTTTCTTACTGTTGCTGTTGCCGTGACCGATCAGCCACACTAATGATATTTCTGCCTTGGCCGGGCCAAACCAGTTGAGATTATGGGTCGACTGCCACACATAGTGACCGTCCTGAGGAAGATACTCGTAATACTGACCTGAGATATAACCGATGCCGATTGTAAAATCTATGTTGAGACGGCTGCTGACAGGAAGTGAATAACCATATTCGATGCCGCAGTTGAGCAGACATTTATCCCAAAGCGAGTGACTGGGTTTACCACCCATGTGGCCGCGTCCGCCAAATTCGAAGTCATAAGTGAAGACTCCGCCATAGACTCCGATATTATGAACTGTAAGCGGCTTATCTTTTTCC
>CAMWNL010000232.1 GCA_947175585.1 uncultured Bacteroidales bacterium
CGCTACGCAATGAAATGAAAAAAGCCGGGGTCAGCGCCACCATTATTCCTCAGGCCGACCCTCACATGAGCGAATATCTCGCTTCTCACTGGCAGGCTCGCAGATGGTTCAGCGGTTTCACCGGTTCAGCCGGCGATCTCGTAGTCACCGATGACCATGCTTATCTCTGGACTGACTCACGTTATTTTCTTCAGGCAGCCCGGCAGCTCGATGGTTCGGGCATCGAACTGATGAAAGACGGACTGACCACCACTCCGTCAATCAATGATTTTCTTTGCAGCACTCTTTCTGCAGGTCAGCTCGTCGGCATCAATGGCATGCTGTTCTCTACTGTCGCCGCCGGTGAATTGAGAGCTTCGCTTGAAATCCACGGTATAAAACTCTCAACTGACTTTGACCCTGTCGATACAATCTGGAGTGACCGTCCGGCGCTCCCCGACGCTAAAGTCTTCATCCACGAAGTTAAATATGCCGGGACAGATACCCGGACTAAAATAGCTGACGTAATCTCAGCTCTCCCTGCTCAGCAAGCGTCTTCTCAGTTCGTGTCAGCTCTTGACGAAATCGCCTGGACTCTTAACATCCGCAGCAACGATGTAACATACAACCCCGTAGCGACGGCTTTTCTATACATAGCTCCGGCAGACAAGTCAGTCCTGTTTATAGACAACGCCAAACTCACCGACGAAATCTCGGCTTATCTCACATCTCAGGGCGTAAGCGTAAGACCTTACACCGAAGTGATGTCATTTTTAACAGACCTCCCCGATGACGCGCGCGTACTCATCGAACCGGGTCGCACGGCCGAAGCAATCGACGTAGCGCTCGGTAGCCGTTCGGTCCACGGTGTATCACCGATTGCAGAAATGAAAGCCTGCAAAACGCCCGTTCAGATCGCAGGCATCAAAGACGCCATGCGCCGCGACGGTGTCGCACTCGTCCACTCATTTATGGAAATCGAAGACCGCGTCGCTCACGATGACGGCATCACCGAGCTTGACGTTGCCGCAATACTCCGCCGCAACCGCGCCGCTCAAGACCTCTTCTTCGATGAAAGTTTCGGCACTATCGCAGGCTATCAGGGCCACGGAGCAATCGTCCACTACGAAGCCGACGAACAATCTGCCTCTGTCCTCCATCCTGACGGATTATTACTTATCGACTCAGGCGCTCAATATCTCGACGGCACTACCGATATCACCCGAACCATCGCACTCGGCATACCCACTGACCTACAGCGTCGTGACTTCACCCTCGTAATGAAAGGGCACATCGCAATGGCGAAGATGATTTTCCCCGAAGGCACCAACGGCGCCCAGATTGATGTCATCGCCCGTCAGTATCTATGGAAAAACGGTTTAAGCTACCTCCATGGCACAGGCCACGGTGTCGGTCATTTCCTGAATGTCCACGAAGGTCCGCAGAGAGTAGCACTGAATATCAGCCGCTTCCCGTTTAAGCCCGGCATGCTGACCTCTAACGAACCGGGGCTCTATCGCACTGACGTTCATGGCATCCGTTGTGAGAACCTCGTGTTATGCGTAAAGGCTATGAACACCGATTTCGGTCAATTCTATGGTTTCGAGACAGTGACGCTCTTCCCGTTTGACCTCAACCTCTTTGACACTTCGATTATGACAGACGAAGAAATAGAGTGGGTCAATGAATATCACCGCAACGTCCGCGACTCTCTGTCACCGCTGTTGAGCGGCGAAGCCCTCGCATGGATTAAAAATAAAACACGTCTTTTAACACGCTAATCTTCATAAAATAATATGGCTCTTATAATCCCCGTCAGAGGCTTCACGCCCGAAATCGGAAACGATTGCTTCCTCGCCCAGAACGCAACCGTCATCGGTGACGTAGTAATGGGCGATGGCTGCAGCATCTGGTTTAACACAGTGCTCAGAGGCGATGTCAACTCCATCCGCATCGGCGACCGTGTCAACATCCAGGACGGATCTGTGCTCCACACTCTGTATCAGAAATCAACTATCGAAATCGGCAATGACGTTTCAATAGGACATAACGTAACTATCCACGGTGCGAAAATCCATGACCTTGCCCTTATAGGCATGGGCTCTGTAGTGATGGACGACGCCGAGGTCGGCGAAGGTGCGATCGTCGCCGCCGGAGCTGTTGTGCTTTCGCGCACCAAAATAGGTCCTAACGAACTTTGGGGAGGCGCACCTGCCAAATTCATCAAAATGGTCGACCCTGCTCAAAGCCGCGAAATCAATCAGAAAATCGCCCGTAACTATCTCATGTACTCCAAATGGTATGATGAGAATACGTCTGATAACAACGAATAAAGCGTTTCGCACCGCATAAAAACAAAAAAATGACTGCGACAAAACTTTTTATCGTTCAAAAGTTTTGCCAAGTCAAAAACTATGCTTAATTTTGCCGCGCAAAACGAACAAAAGAATATAAACAAACTCAAATATTTAACCCTAATATGATTATCGTACAAGTAAAAGAAGGCGAAAACATCGAAAGAGCTCTCAAAAAATTCAAAAGAAAATTTGAAAAGACCGGCGTCGTTAAGGAACTCCGCAGCCGTCAGGCATTCCAGAAGCCGTCTGTAACCAACCGCAAAAAAATGATGAAAGCGGTTTACGTTCAGAAACTCCGCTCTGTCGAAGATTAATTTTCTGCGTTTTTATTTGGCCGCATAAAAAGGATTAGCTATCTTCGCTTCATAAGTCGGCAAAACAACTATTGCCGTCAACAATAAGAAGCGATATGATAAATGCCTTTTTAACATATTTACGGTGTGAACTGAATTTATCAGATCACACCGTTTTGTCGTATGGTAATGACATACGCCAGTGGCATGATTTCGCGGCATCAATCGGTTTGGCCGGATGTAAGTCCACATCCGACACTCCTGATCATGAGCTTGTCACTGTTAACGACCTCAGATTGTGGATTTCGTTCATGTCGTCCGAAGGCATTTCGGCCAGGACTATCAGACGCAAGATCCAATCAATGCGCGCTTTCTACAAATACCTCATGCGTCGTCACGGACTTAAATCTAATCCTGCGGCAGATCTGACACCGGCACGCATGCCCAAACGTCTCCCATCGTTTATCCGGCCCGAACAGACAAAAAAAATCCTTGATGAGGATTTTGACGCCAATGATTTCATCGACACCCGTAATCATCTCATTGTCGACATGTTTTACTCGACCGGCATGCGATGCTCGGAATTACTCGGACTGCTTGATGCAGACATTAATCTTTACAAGGGCGAACTAAAAGTGCTTGGTAAGCGTAATAAAGAAAGAATAATCCCTTTTGGAGATGAAATGAAACAATTGATTACTGAATACCGTAACCTGCGAAGCAAGACTGTCGGGTCAGACAGGACTCAATACTTCTTTGTCAAGCCTGACGGCAGTCAGCTCTACCGCAAACTGGTCTATACAATTGTCCATGACTCTCTGCAGGGAAGAGTTACAGCGGAAAAATGCTCGCCTCACGTTCTGCGTCACTCTTTCGCGACCGACATGCTCAATAACGGAGCTGACATCACTGCCGTACAGCAGCTGCTCGGTCATCAATCCTTGTCAACAACTCAGATATATACACATCTGTCTTACCGAGAACTTTTAAACAATTACAAACTCGCACATCCCCGTGCCCAAAAATCAGGAGGATAAAATTATGGAAGTTAGAATTCAAGCCATCCATTTTGAGATTTCCGAACACCTCGAATCGTTCATCAATAAAAAAATCGATAAACTCGTTCGCCGCAATGAATCCATCGCCGCTGTCGATGTCAACCTCAAAGTCATCAAACCTGAATGCGCGATGAATAAAGAAGCCATCATCAAAGCCACAGTGCCTCAGCATGGCGAAATCGTCGCCACCAAGGTTGCCGACTCTTTTGAAGAAGCCGTAGACCTCGCTCTCGAAGCAATTGACCGACAACTCGAAAAACTCAAACAGAAAAAATAATCTAAACAACTTTATAACCTGCGAAGCCTCTGCTCACCCCCGAGCGGAGGCTTCGTTGCGCTCTGAGACGAACAATAATGCGCGATGCCGTGTTTTAAGATTAAACTAAACCAATAAAAAACAAAAATGGATAATCATATCGACAAAGCATACGCT
>CAMWNL010000233.1 GCA_947175585.1 uncultured Bacteroidales bacterium
TCGCTACTGACATCGACCTCGCCGCTGATAACCTCGCTGCTCGTCGGTCTGATCTATAAGAGTGAACGTCCGTCGCGAGGCATGCTTGTCGGCTCGCTGATAGCGTTTATGGGCGTCGGATGCGTGATATTCAACAGCAGCTTCAACCTTCAGATTCGCCCGTTGGGCGACATCCTGTCGATACTTGCAGCATTCAGTTGGGCGGTCTACAGCCTTGTGCTCAGGAAGCTGAATGTCATTTATGACCTTTGGTTCATCACTCGCAAAACGTTCTTCTACGGCGTTCTGACTGCAATACCGTTCGTTTTGTCCGAACCGCTTAACAATCCCGTGGATATCATCAGCAATCACGCCGTGCTCGGCAATCTGCTGTTCCTCGGCATCGGAGCGTCAATGATGGCTTATTACTTCTGGGCGATGATTATCAAGCAGGTAGGCGCCGTCAAAGCCAACAACTACATGTACCTCCAATCAATATTCACCCTCATAATATCGGCGATCGTCATCCACGAGCATATCTCAGCCGTCGGCATATTCGGATGCTGCATGATATTGGGCGGACTATGGGTCGGAGACCGCCTGTCACAGTCCTGGCGCAAAAAGGATTAAGACTCTTCCTCAAGTAGAAATTCGCACTCTTCGCGCAGCTGTCGGGCAACCGTGCGGCAAACGCTGTCTGTCTCTGACTCAAGCATGCGGTCGGCAAATTCCAACGCCGCGCGCGGATTCTGTTGCACAAGATTAAACATCAACCTTACAGCCGTGTAGCGCGATATCGCCGTCTCAGCTCCGGCCAGCTCGGCAGCCAGTTGGGCAGCGTAATCGGTGTGGCGCAGCAGTTTAAGACACATTACATCTGCAACTTCGTGAGCCGGAATCGCAGCTACCCAGCGACGCGCATCATCAATTGTAAATTTCTGACGGTCAACAATCATAGGTGCGAGAAGCATGCTTTCACGCGTAGTCTGGTTTGCCCAAAGCCGCTCAGCCAGAGCGGTGTCAGGCGCCCACTTGGCGGCTATCTCTGAAATCTGGGGTAAATTAAGACCGAATATAATCCGGAACGGACTGCCGCCACGACGTAATGTATCGGCTATCACACCGTTGCGCATCGCAAAAAAGTTGCGCTTGACGGTTTGCATGTCATTGAATGATGTTTCTACCTTTTCCATATCGCAAAATTACTAATTTTTGCGTAATTTTGTCACGTAATAATAACAGACTCAAAAATGGCACAAAAACCGTCAATTCCAAAGGGTACGCGCGACTTCACAGCCGAAGAAATGGCTAAGCGCAACTATATATTCGATACAATCCGCGATGTCTTCCGCCTTTTCGGCTTCCGCCAGATAGAAACTCCCGCGATGGAAAATCTGTCGACTCTCATGGGCAAATATGGCGAAGAAGGTGACCGCCTGTTATATAAGATTCTCAATTCCGGCGACTTCCTCAACGGTGTCGACCGTGCTCTGATTGACGAAAACCGCACCGTAAGTCTGGCTGCCAAGATCTGTGAGAAAGGTCTGCGCTATGACCTGACTGTGCCTTTCGCGCGCTTTGTGGTGCAGCATCGCAATGAGTTGCAGATGCCTTTCAAACGTTTCCAGATCCAACCCGTCTGGCGCGCTGACCGCCCTCAGAAAGGCCGTTACCGCGAGTTCTATCAGTGTGACGCTGACGTCGTCGGCAGTGAGTCGCTTTATAATGAAGTAGAGCTGCTGCAGATGATTGACGAGGTGTTTGCCCGTCTCGGTGTGCGCATCGCCATCAAACTCAATAACCGCAAGGTGCTCGCCGGTATAGCTGAAGTCATCGGCGCTCCTGACAAACTTATCGACATTACAGTTGCAATCGACAAGATTGAAAAAATCGGCATCGAAAAGGTCAATGAAGAGCTCGCCGAGCGCGGTCTCAGTGCCGACGCCATCGCCGCACTCCAACCCATACTCAGCATCAGCGGCACTCTCGACGAGCGACTCGACGCTCTCGAAAATGTGCTTGCCGACAATGAAATCGGGCGAAAAGGCGTTGAAGAATTGAAGTTTGTGAGCCGCACTACGATGAATCTCGGTCTGCGCGCCGAGCTTGATCTCGACGTGTCGCTCGCCCGTGGCCTGAATTATTACACCGGCACCATCATCGAAGTCAAAGCTCTCGATGTCGCCATAGGCAGCATCACCGGCGGCGGACGCTATGACAACCTCACAGGCGTCTTCGGTATGCCCGGCCTTTCAGGTGTAGGTATATCGTTTGGCGCAGACCGCATCTATGATGTGCTCAATACGCTTAATCTCTACCCTGCCGACACCCGCGCCGCCTCGAAAATCATCTTCACAAACTTCGGCGAAAAAGAAGCCGATGCTTCGCTTAAAATCATTAAAGCCCTTCGTCAGGCCGGTATTTCAGCCGAACTTTATCCCGCAGCATCCAAGATGAAAAAACAGATCGGTTATGCTGACTCGATGCAGATACCTTTCGTCGGCATAATCGGTGAGTCAGAATTAGAAAGCGGCACGATCACCCTCAAAAACCTTGCTTCAGGCGAACAACAGCAGCTCACAACCGAACAACTGATTGAAGCTCTGAAATAATTTCATTGCATTTCATAGCTTTTTACTACCTTTGCAGATTTATTTTTTCTGTAATAAAAAAGCTATGACAACTGTAGAACTCCGCGAGCTTGCAGAAACCAACGCTCGCCGCGCAAAAGAAGTATTACGACAGTCGGGTATCGCCGAAATATGGCGAAACTGCGGCTGTCGTGTCAATTTAATCGGCTCTCTGAAAATGGGTCTGCTGATGACTCATCGTGACATTGACCTGCATGTTTATTCTAAAGACATCACCGAGTCATCAAGTTTTGCTATAGCATCTAAAATGGCCGCAGACCCACGGGTCAGTGAAATCAAGTGTATCAACGGCTTACACACCGACGAGCACTGCGTGGCCTGGCACGTTACATTTCGTGCTGATGATGGTGAGAATTGGCAATTTGACATCATCCACATAGAGGAAGGCTCAACGTATGACGGATTTTTCGAGAATATGGCCGAGCGCATCGTTGAAACAATGACTTCTGAACAACGCGATACTATCCTAAGACTTAAATATGTAACTCCGGCAGGATATGACTATCACGGCGTCGAATACTATGAAGCGGTGATAGCTGACGGCGTTTCAACCCTCGACCAACTCCACGCCTGGGTCACAACCCACCGCCGGAAACCACCATACTACTGGATGCCGTAAACTGCAAAGTCTGACAAGTCTGATTTGTCCGACCTGTCCGACTTGTCCGACGTGTCTGACGCACAGTACTATTAAAACAGTTGAAACTTGGCGATCTCACCCCTGCCCTATTGAAAAGAATCAAATAAGAAACCGCACCGATTCATCACGAACCGATGCGGCGATTGTTTCCATGAAATCTTATTTTGTTTGAGTTATTTCAGCTTTGATACGATTTCGCGAGTGTCACGCGCAATCATAAGTTCTTCGTCTGTCGGAACGACAACGACTTTAACCTTTGATGAAGGAGTTGAGATGACAGTCTCTGTGCCGCGAGTCTTCGCGTTGAGTTCCTTGTCGATTTCAACACCCATGAATGAGAGAGGTGCACAAACATTTTCACGCACACCTGTCTGGTTTTCACCGACACCACCGGTAAAGACAATGATATCGACACCACCCATCTCGGCTGCATAAGCGCCGACGTACTTGATGATGCGCTGTTCATACATATCGAGTGCGAGTGTAGCCATTTCGTCACCGGCGTTGACAGCTGCCTCGATTTCGCGCATGTCGCTTGATATGCCGCTCACACCGGCCACACCGCTCTCCTTGTTGATGATCTTCTGGAGCTGCTCGGGTGTAAGATTATGCTTGGACATGAGATAAGTGAGCGCTCCGGGATCAACGTCACCCGAACGTGTGCCCATCATCAGGCCTTCTGTCGGAGTGAGACCCATCGAGGTGTCTACGCTCTTACCAAACTTAACGGCAGTGATTGAGCCGCCGTTGCCGACATGGCAGGTTATGATCTTCTGATCTTCGATATTCACGCCGAGTATCTCGCAAACGCGCTGAGACACATAGCGGTGGCT
>CAMWNL010000234.1 GCA_947175585.1 uncultured Bacteroidales bacterium
CGATATAGGTCTGAGGGAAAATCTTAACGGCTTTACCTATTTTAGCGCCTTGCCCGATGTAGGCAAACGAGCCTACGTATGAATCGCTGTCGATTTCAACTCCTTCGGCGATATGGCAAGGATGTTCTATGCCGGTCGGCATGACGAACATGAATTTAGCAACCATAGTCAATAAAGCTGAAAGAGTGGCATAGGGGTCATCGACTCTAATCAGGGTTGCCTTAACCGGTGCTTCAGCAACGAAGTCTTTGCGCACCAAAACAATAGATGCGTCAGTAGAATAAATAAAATGTGTATATTTGGGATTAGCCAAGAAGGTTATGGCACCCTGCTTGGCCTCTTCAATTTTCGAAAATGTGCTGACTGTCACGGTGCCGTCTCCTTCGAGTATGCCGCCAACCTGTTGTGCAATCAGATCTGCAGAAAATTCCATATTAGCTTTTGTCGACAATTTATTTAGTTTCGCAAAGTTGCAAAAAAAAATCCACATAGAGTTATTTTAAGACAACAAAAAGCGGATTGATGCGCTTTTTGTTCCATCAGGACCATTATTTCGCGAGATTATAGCGCGCCGAGTTGCATAAAAAAAGTCCGCAAGCACATTGCGCCTGCGGACTTGGTATCGAAACTTACTTATTTGACTTATTTGATCACAACTTTGTCAGTGATGTTGCCTTGACGACGGATGTAGATGCCTGTCGACGGTTGATTGACGCGACGTCCGGTCAAATCATAAAACTCAGATTCGCCGGCAGGGGTCACGGTCACTGACTCGATGCCGCTGAGAGCGCCGTCGCTCCATACGATTTGTGATTTGTATTCATTCTCACCTGCAACGTTGACGCTCTGAACGCCGACAACCTCAATCTCCTCATAGAGAACGACTGTGTGGCGTGTGCCGTTGACACTGAAGTCATAACCGCCATCTGTGAAGCCATAAGGGATATTTGTCATAGGTGATCCGATGAGCTCATACATGGCCGGAGTGAAGACATAAGGCTCATCGCTGCCGTCGGCAAAGATGTTATAGTACATGTCAACCTTGCTGATTGTCTCACCGGTTGTAGACTTGTTAGGTAAGTCAAATATAAATACACCATACTCGTCGAAATCATCATAAGGCTCGTAGCGCACAATGACAGGATTTTCAGGAGCTGCGTCTACGCTCTTATAGTCAGAGATGACCGGTTTGTCATAGATGTTTTTTGCATAGAACGACAGGTTGCCCTCGTTGATAATCAGCGCACCGTCGCTTTTGAGAAGAGAGCCGTCTGTGAGATAATCGAAGCTCAAATCGTCGGCAGGGTAGTAGGTAGTGTAACCACCTTCGAAATAATCATCATCTTCGATAAACTCACTTTCGCCACCCAGGAAGTAGCAGTGAGAATTGCCTGAAACACCGAGATACTGATTGCTCTCAAACACAGCCTTACCATCAGCGATTTTACCTGAGATATATCCGAAGTCAGCTCCGGGACGCAGGTATATGTCTTCGCCGTTAACGGCTACCCAAACATGGGAGTCTCCAACTGAAGACGCCATCAGTTTCTTTTCGCCGGTGAGACCTTCGGGGAGCGCTCCGGGCACTGCATCCATCGCCTTAACTGTAATATTGTTCACACCAAACCATGCCCAAGCTTCGTCGGCGTCCTCGGGTCCATATAAATTGTATGTAAGACCGAGCATCACGGGCATCTCCTCGTCTTCACCGATTTCACCGATAGAAGTGAGTGTGCCGTTTTCGTAACTGAATGTCAGTTCGCTTTCTGTGAATGACGGATAATAGTATCCCTCATCCTCATCAAACTCCAGACGATCGAAATTCATCCAGATAGTTTCGCCTTCATATTCCCAGGATTCAGTAGCGGGCTGGGGGAGTTTGGCAACATATATATTGCCTTCACGGTGCTCAAGCTTAAGCCATGAATCAGTGTCGTATGTGCCTATCGGATTCTTAACATACAGACATCCGTCCTCGCCCTCGACAATGGCTGAAACTTTACCGGAAACCATGCGCTGATAGATTTCAAAACCGCGAGGATAGACCGCAAATTCCGACAAAGTCATGTTGTCGGTGAGTTGTCCGGTCGGAGTTGCAATGATGGCGCCGGATTCGCTTGATAGCGCAGCAGCACAGCTACGATGCTGCAGGATGTTTGACTGCACGTCAGAACGGGTCAGCATTACCTGTCTGATTTCATTTGCCGACGCTGATGCTGTAATCAGTGAGGCAGACAGCAGAAGTAAAAATTGTTTCATCAAATTGTAGAATTAAGTTATTAAATTGAAGTTGTGATTTATGCCAGGGTGATGCAGTCTTCGCCGATGGCGATTTTACGCTCTTTATAGAGTTTGCCTACAGCCTTCTTGAAATCTTTCTTGCTGCAATGAAATGCGCGTTTGATCTCTTCAGGCGACGATGAGTCGGTAATGGTCAGACGTCCGCCGTCATGCTCGATACGATCGAGGATAAGGCTTGTAAGGTCAGACACGCGTTTGGCCGCGCGATCGCCAACAGTAAGGTCAATCTTGCCGTCGTCACGCACGTTTTTTACATAAGCGGTGATAGTCTGCTGGATTTCAAGCGGCGCATAGACTTCGTTGTCATAGATCATGCCCTGAAACAGATTATCAACAATCACCTTGTAGCCGATATCCGTGTGTTTCCACACCAGAGCCTGAACTTCCTGTCCAGGCTTATAGTCGGGGATGACGTTGCCAAGAAATTTTTCAAGTTTGCCCGATGCGACCACTCTCTTTGTGATGTCGTCGAGATAGACGTAGACAGGATATATGCCGCCTTCTTCCATGCGCAAGCGCTGTTCGGAGAAGGGTACTAACAGGTGCTTGGGCACACCCCAGTCGAGAAATGCACCGAATTTGTTGACCTGGGCAACCTGAAGAAATGCAAATTCACCGACAGTGGCAAACGGGTGTTCGGTCACAGCCACCGGACGGTCTTCAGAGTCAGTGTAGACAAAGACTTCTATTTCGTCACCGACTGTTGCGTCATCAGGCACATAGCGCGCAGGCAATAACACTTCATTGTTATCGTCGTCGGTAAGATATGCACCGAAATCGACGAATCGCGCTACGCGCAATGTATTGTAGTTTCCTATCTTTATCATTTTCTTATTGTTTAAGTTTACAAATTTAATGAATTAATCTTAATTTTGCACTATCTGTATGATGGTGTTGTTAAAAAATCAACATTTGCCATCACGCATTTGTTTTATCTAAGATTACTATAATGGAAACAATTTTAAAATATTTCACGTCTCTGACCGAGCGCCAGCAACAGCAGTTTGCGGCTCTCGGTGAACTATACGCCGACTGGAATTCAAAGGTCAACGTGATCTCGCGTAAAGATATCGATAATCTTTATCTGAAACACGTCCTCCACTCACTGGCTATCGCGGCATTTATGGGAGATCTCGGCGAAGGCACAACTATGCTCGATATGGGCACTGGTGGCGGATTTCCCGGTATACCTCTTGCCATAGCATATCCGCAGTGCCGTTTCCATCTGGTCGACCGTATAGGTAAGAAGATCAACGTCGCCCGTGAAATAGCGACCGCCGCCGGGCTTGACAACGTGACTTTTCAGCACGGTGATATCGGCGAGTGCCGCGAGCGTTACGACTATGTTGTCAGCCGGGCTGTGATGCCGCTTAACGGACTCGTGCCCTTGATTGTCAAGAATATCAAGCGTAAGGCCAATCCGGCCAACCGCTATTCGCCCGGACTGGTATGTCTTAAGGGCGGTGATCTGGCTGAAGAGAGCAAGGGTGTGAAGTATCCGGTATTGGAATTTCCGATCAACGAATTTTTTAACGAAGACTTTTTCGACACCAAGAAGATAGTCTATGTGCCGATAAGTTTCTAAACGACCTATAATTAAGTAACTGACTATGTTAAAAGTTAAGCAATTTGTATTCAATATGTTCGGTGAGAACACATTTGTTGTTTCAGATTCCGACACAAAAGATGCCGTTGTCATCGATCCCGGCATGTTTACCGATGCCGAGCGCCGCGAGTTTGACGATTATGTATCATCCAACTCGTTAAAAATTATTCAGGTCATTAATAC
>CAMWNL010000235.1 GCA_947175585.1 uncultured Bacteroidales bacterium
TTTTGCGTCCCGACAATGATAGTCAGATTTTTCTGTGGGGCGCCGGTATTGTTTGGATGGTGGTTTTGACTGATGGAGGACGCACCAGGGTGCGTCCCTACATTGACAGTCAGTTGTTTAGGTGGGCGGATTATTTGAAATGTTTTTTGAATTTCTTGCGTATGTCTTCAATTTTGTCGAGTTTTTCCCATGTGAAGAGTTCGACATCCATTTCAAGAGGCTTGGATCCGCTGTGGACGAATGTTTTGCGGACTTTACGCGGGGTGCGGCCGACATGGCCATAAGAGGCAGTCTCGCGATATATGGGTTTGCGGAGTCCCAAGCGGCGCTCTATAGCGTTGGGTCGCAAATCGAAGATGGTGCCGATGATTTTGGAAATTTCAGCGTCTGAGAGGTTGACCTTTGCAGTGCCGAATGTGTTGACAAACAGGCTCACGGGCTCTGCAACGCCAATCGCATAAGCTATCTGAACCAAAGCACGCTCGGCAACACCGGCAGCCACGAGATTTTTAGCGATATGACGGGCAGCATAAGCTGCAGAGCGGTCGACTTTGGAGGGGTCTTTGCCAGAGAACGCACCGCCGCCATGGGCGCCGTGTCCGCCGTAGGTGTCAACAATAATCTTACGTCCGGTGAGACCTGTATCACCATGAGGACCTCCGATAACAAATTTGCCGGTCGGATTAACATGAAGGATGATGTCATCGCCAAAGATAGCCTGAACATTTTCGGGGAGCTGAGCTTTAACGCGCGGAATCAATATACGCTCGACGTCTTCACGAATCTTTTCGAGCATCTTGCGATCGGCATCGTCCTGAGTCATTTTGCCTTCGGGGGTGATGAACTCGTCATGTTGGGTAGAAACGACGATTGTGTGAACCCTTACAGGACGGTTGTTTTCGTCATATTCGACCGTCACCTGGCTCTTGGAGTCAGGACGGAGATAGGTCATCTCTTTTCCCTCGCGGCGGATGGCGGCAAGTTCTTTGACAAGAGCATGGCTGAGGGCGAGAGTCAGAGGGATATAGAGGGGAGTCTCGTCGGTGGCGTAGCCAAACATCATGCCCTGGTCGCCTGCGCCCTGTTCTTTCTTTTTAGCGCGGTCGACACCGCGGTTGATGTCGGGACTCTGTTCATGAACGGCAGAGAGGACGCCGCAAGACTCGCTGTCGAATTTGAGCTCACTTTTGTTATAACCGATGTTGCGGATTACGTCGCGAGCCAGACCCTGAAGGTCGACATAGGCCTCGCTGCTGACTTCGCCAGCGATCACGACCTGGCCGGTTGTGACGAGGGTCTCGCATGCAACTTTAGACTGCGGATCGCGAGCGAGAAATTCGTCGAGAACGGCATCGGAAATCTGGTCAGCGACTTTGTCGGGATGGCCTTCGGAAACTGATTCGGATGTGAAGAGATAATTCATATTGCTATTTCTTATTTATATATACAAAAAAATAATCGCGACTCAGCCCGAAATGACTGACCGCGATCCGCTAAAAAAAATGATGCACATAACTTATGATAATATCAGTTATCCGACTGATGCGGAAGAGTCTGATTCACAGAGGTTGTTAGTTTTAGCATTTTTTCAAGTGGTTGCAAGCAGCCAAATCTGTCCACCGGTCTTATTTTGATAGCGCAAAGTTAATGAATATCTTCAACAGTACCAAATAAAGTGACATGGAAACGCGGTGAGCACAAAAAGAAAAGGCCGCGAGATTGTCGCGACCTTGGGGAGACGGTTATCCGTTTAAGTTTAACGCATTGCAAACTGAGAGGCGGTGACGATGTTCTGATAAGCGTAGAGTCCGGCCTCTGAAATTTCGATAACGGTTTCAGAACCGTCGGGAGTCGGGAGGCTTACGTGAGTGTCGTCAACGTAAGTGAAGAGTTTGTAGCTTTCGCCACCGGGGATTGAAAGGTTCCAGCTCTTATCTTCCTTTTTGAAGTCAAGACGAACTGTGCTGCCGTCGTTGAGGCTCTTGATCGTATAACCTTTGCGGTCAGACTCGACGAGATATTTGCCGTCATTGCCGTCAATGATTTTTTTGCCTGAAGCGACAGGGTTTTCACCGCTCCAGAATTCAATGCTGTTGATCACGAGAAGATCGGCAAGCGTTGATACTTCATAGACCGGGAGAATCCAGAAGGCGAAAAATACGAGTTCGTTGACAAATTTGTCGCTGATCTGGCGGTTCCAGCTGAGAAGCTTGTTAGTGAGAGTAAAACTGCCGATGCAAGACGGCAAAGTGAGAGAGAGACACATGGTGCTGATTAGAGCAACGGTCAGATAAGTTTTCTTCATTGGATGTGTAGGTATAATGTGATGGAAAAAAATAATCGGTTACTTGTCAATCTCGCGCACGGCGTTGTCGTAGAACTCCATGATGCGTTTGACATAGGCCGAGGTTTCTGAACCACGGGCGTAGCCATATTTGACAACGGGGTCGTTATAGTACTGCGGATTCATCTTCATGAGCAGTGCCTTTTCGACGTTGTCATCCCATTTCTGAGGATCGAGACCGTGTTTTTCGGCGAGGGCTATAGCGTCGTAGATGTGAGCGATGCCACAATTATAAGCGGCGATTATGAATTTGCGACGTTCCTTGTCGTTGGGAACAAGGTTGATCAAGTAGCGGTTGAGGTCGGCTATCAGACGAGTCGCAACTTTAACGCTGACATCGGGATTGTTGAGCGAGGCGACGCTTGCGCCATAACCGCGGCCGGTGCGCGGCATCACCTGCATGAGTCCGCGTGCGCCGACCCATGAGCGAGCCTTGGGGTTGAACAGACTTTCGGCATAGGCCTGAGCGGCGAGCAGACGCCAGTCCCAATCGATGTTATCGGAATACTTCTTGAAAAGATTATCGTATTTCGATATGTAGCCTTTAGAGAAATCAAATGTGCGGTATGGCTCTGATTTGCTCATCTCGAAGTAGCGCTTCAGCAAATCTGCATTGTCAGCCGTCTGCTCTTCATTGGCAAACCAGTCGTTGACCTGAGCGGCAAGCGCGGTGTTGCGCGGAGCCACAGCCCATGAAGATCGCTGAGGTGTGCTCAGCTCAACCGAAATGTCGAGGTCATGGAAATATGTCTCGTTGAGTCTGGCAATATCACTGTCGACGACGGTGAAGGGGATTTCGCCCTGAGACACCAGGGCAATGAGATCTTCGGCGGTCGCTGAATCAGGATTAACGGGATGGATGGATATTTCAGCCGCAAGTTCCTCGCTGAGATTCTGGAGGCGGCGCAGATATTTGGAGTCGTCAATGACATAAACATCTTTGCCTACAAGCTGAGTGACATCTGATATGCCCGGCTCTCCTTTGACTTTAGGCTGGACAAGCACCTGAGTCGAATAGCTCTCGGGACCACAGTGAAGCACGAGGTCGCGGTAATGAGCGGTTATCGGCACATTGTAGGCGAGCAACTGGGCTTTGCCGTCGCGGAGCATGTCGACCGCAGATGAAAGTGAGGGGGCTATATTAAGTTTCAGGGCTTTGTGGCTATAGGCTGCAAATTCCTTAAGCAGCGAATAGTCGTAACCCATGGCCTCGCCCTTATATATAAAATATGAGGTCGGGCCATAGAGGGTAACGGCATAAATGGTATCGGTCAGGATTTCATCAGTCGAGTCGGTGTCGGCAATAATCATCGACGGCATATCGTTGTCGGGCGATGACTTAGCAGGAGCTGTGCGTTTGCAACTTACCGGCAATATGGCCGATGCGGCAGCAACGAGCCATAACAGACGACTGATAATATGTGACCTGAAGATTTTCAATATTCAAATGTGCCTTTATCGGAAATAATAGTGAGATGCTTATGGCTGTCAGCCTCCACACGACCGACAATACGGGCTTCGATGCCGAAAGACTGCGCAATGTCGATGACTCGTTGAGCGTGGTCAGGTGAGAGGAATATTTCCATACGGTGTCCCATATTGAAGACTTTATACATTTCTTTCCAATCTGTCCCGGATTGCTTCTGAATGAGTTCAAACAACGGCGGAACCGGGAACATGTTGTCTTTAATAACGTGAACATCCCCGACGAAGTTCATTACCTTAGTCTGAGCTCCACCCGAG
>CAMWNL010000236.1 GCA_947175585.1 uncultured Bacteroidales bacterium
GCTCTAAGACATGCAGAGATAGCCGTCAGGTGATGTTTAGGGCGTATACATCTTGCAAACGCGTGAATGGTCGTTCCTGAAGCAATTATGATTGAATCGTCAGCTGTGATAAGCTCGGCGGCTTTTGCCCCGATCAGCGTCTTTTGTGACGGCATCAGTTTTTCTTTCTCTATGACTGAGCGGTTGTTGATATAAGGGTCTGTTTTTATTGCATGTCCGTGACTGCGGTAAAGACGTCCTTGCTTTTCAAGTTCGCTCAGATCCTTTCTTATTGTTACGGCAGAAACATCAAGCATTTCAGACAGTTCCGACACCTGGACACGCTCGTGTTTCATCAGGCTGTCAATTATTATCTCATGGCGTTCTTCCTTTGTCATACAAATATCATTAATCAATAGTCAATGACAAAGGTAGTAAAAACCGCGAAATCTCCCAAACTGCATTAAGAAGTGAAAAATTTAAATCGATTCATGATTTATAATGCACATCGCGCATTGTGAATTATGAATTATTTTGCTAACTTTGCGGTGCAGACCGATTTGCAGAAGCCCGGTAAAGGGCTAATGTGGGTGGGGCTGCGAATAAATTTTGGAAACGCGTTTACTCGACGCTCTTTCTTGACGGTTAGAAATCTGGAAAATTTCATTGGTAAAGTCAAGGATGTAGCAAACGGTAGATGCCTTGTGGAGATGTATATTCCGCCGAAAGCATGCGCGAGAGCGTAAGCCTTTCGTCGTATATGCATATATTCTGCGTGAGGCTTCTGCAGGTTTGCTCGTTCTACTTTGCCGGGCAATTCCAGAGCCTCTGACCGTGGAACGGGCAACAGTCTGGCTCTCACGCATTTCTGCATTTTTTTAACCTTATATTATTGCCAATTCCGGGAGTCGATTGGCAAAACAAAATCTAATGAAAAAACATTTACTGTTAACCCTCGTTCTTCTGCTCTGGACCTTCGGCATAGCCGCGGCCCAGAATCCTGCAGACGCTACGCATTCAGCAAATCTTACTCTTCAATGGTATTCAGTTCCAACAGGAACCTGCGCTGATGCAAATTCCGCTCGCTGTGGCATCGGAGTCAATGGCAAGTTCTACGTTGCAATGCAAAATAAAGGAGTAGCCGTTTTCGACAAAGATGGCCAAATTAAAACTATTGAGAACGAAAACACTTGGACTTCAATCAATGTTGATGATGCTGGGAATGTATACTTCCGTAATGATAAGGGGGCTGGGCCGGTCCCGAGGGTGCAGGATGGTACATTAGCGAAAACGCCCAGTTCTGTGTCATTGACTCTAAAACCGATCAACTTATAAAATCGGACATTCCAATTGCTGGGGCTGTAAAAAGCCGTTTTGACACCCTTCCTCATGTGTTAGGTGATATGGTTAATGATAATATTGGAATTCCCGTTACGTTAGTTGCTGCCGGCAATATTGGTGCAGAATTTTTCTACGATAAACTCGAACAAGAGTCTAATGTTGGTAGATTTAATATCGCAGATGCCCTTGAACAAGGAGGCTTCCCCTCACCTGCTAATTCGGTACAGACCCTCGGTATGGCTCAGCTTTACGCTCACGATGCTGACGGTATCGCTCAGAAGATGGCTGTTCTTTCAAACAATCAGATTGAAGTTACTGCTTCGAGCCTTGGATGGGGCAACAACGTTGCTCTCTATGTCTGGGATGACGAAGCTGAAGGTTATAAATTTGACGGCAAATGGTTCAACACTCCTAACCATAGTGCGATCGGTGGCTTCTGTATGTTTGACTACAATGGAAAGAGCTACATCTGCTATCCTGTAGGAACAACTGTTGACGGATTCCCCGGTGGCGACGGTTTCTTCGTTATGGAGGAAGAACTCCTTGACACTCCCCAGAATGCAACAAAGGACGAAGATCCCGAAGGATGGTCAGAACAAATGCTCAAACCAGTAGCTTACAAATACAATACAGAAGGTATTGTATCTGGAAATAACTACCGCGGTATAAACGTTGAGCCCATAGAAGGGGAAGACGGTAAATTCAATATATACTTATATTCTCCCGGTAGATCTATGCAAGTTTGGACCCTTGATCTCACTGATTTCACTGATCATGAGATTTACTCGTTGGTGTTCAATGTTGTTTGCGATGAGACTCCTGTTGAGGGGGCAATTGTGACTGTCCTTGACAAGGAATACATCACTGATGAAAACGGTCGTGTGGAGATTGCTGAAATCGAAGGTTCTGAGGGCACTTCCCTGAAGTTCTCGGTTTATAAAGAAGGCTATGAATTATTTGAGGGCGAGGCTGATTTCGCTGAAAGCGCTGAAATCGCCGTTGTTGTGGAGCTGCAACCAACCGGGGTTATCCAACCGGACGTTCAGGCAACAATTGAGCAGGTCTGGTTGTACCAAAGTCCTGAACTTAATGATGGTTGGGACGCGACTGCTCCCGACTGGTCATCACCAGACGCCATCAAATCAAAGCCATGTTCTCGCTTTGCTACAGGTAAAGACGGTCGCATGTACACAGTCAATATGAAGACTATGTCTATCGCCGAAATTACAGCAGAAGGCGTTAAGGATCTTTACAAACTTCCCTCACTCGAAGGTATTGAATACGACGAGATTCCCGATTATTATGGCACCGCCATCTCTACGGACGATGCAGGCAACTTCCTTGTTGGCCACTATTTCACCAAGAAAGGGCTTTCAAGTCAAATCTTCACTGTCTACAACACTGCCACCGGTGAAGCAAAACACTTTGACCTTGGCTACCCCGAAGGCACTGACGAAGAAACTTACGTTTCGCCCGGTTACGGAACAGGCGTTGGTCTCGGCCGTATTGACGTTGTAGGCCGTGTCTGCGGTGACTTAACCAAAGAAGCAGTATTCTTTATTGCTCCTCAAGGGGCTCAAGGTGCCGGTGTAGCTCAGAACATCCGTTTTGTGTATGCATACGCCAGTGGTGACTTTAACAACCTCAGCCTTGATGGAAACGAATATGTTGGCACTTACCTTGGAACTACAAGCACTACAAATATCGTTCAACCTGCGATCACCAACATCAGCGAGTATGGTGAAACTTATGAAGATCACTGCAAAGCATATATCCTTAACTCAACTGAAGGCGGAAAATGGGATGTTATAGGCTGTGGTGCAGGCGCTCCCCAAGCAGGTCCTTGCTTCAACGTCCAGACTGCAATCCGCAACACTCCCTCTTCAAAAAATAATGGCTTTGACACATTCGTAATGAATGGCAAACGTTATTTCGTTCACGGCCGCAGCATCGTTACTATCGATGGCACTACTACAGTCAACCCCAACAATACATCACCTATGGACATCGCAGTATGGGATGAAGACGGCAATATCGTAGCAGAATGGTCTAACCCAGACTACGCTTCTAACGCCGGCTATAACTCAATAGTTGCGCAGCCTCTTGAAGAAGAAGGCTTTGCCTACATCCACGTTTATGTATCTACCAGCAAGACCACTATAGGTGACATGGAGGGTTGCGGCGCCGCTGCAGTTCTAAAATTCATCCCAGGCGAAACCAACGATGAAGAGGATAACGTCTTTGATTACCTCACATTTACAGTTACATCTGAAGAGAACCGCGAGATCTCAGTCGCAGCCAAAAATCAAGAAATCTCGGGCGACATCGTCATCCCCAGCGTTGTGGAAATTTATGGAACAGCATACACTGTAACATCCATCGGTTACGAGGCTTTCGCCGACTGCAGTAGTCTGACCTCAATCACCATCCCTGAGAGTGTCACTTCAATCGGTGACTTGGCATTCAACAACTGCGCTAATTTGACCTCGATCGCTATTCCCGAGGGTGTAACTTCAATTGAAACAGCGACTTTCCAGGGCTGTAGCAATCTGACTACGATCACTATCCCCAAGAGTGTGACTTCGATCAGAGAGTATGCGTTCAACTACTGCAGCAGTCTGACTGAGGTCGCTATCCCCGAGGGTGTAACTTCAATCGGAGTCCATGCTTTCAAAGCCTGCACTAATCTGACTGCGATCACTATCCCCGAGAGTGTTACTTCAATTGGAAATTACGCTTTCTCCTACTGCAACA
>CAMWNL010000237.1 GCA_947175585.1 uncultured Bacteroidales bacterium
ATAAAATATAACCATAAGGGCGGCGACTCCGCGGAGTCCGTCGAGCAATTCGTAGCGAGGTTTGGTCTTAAGGGCTGAGTCAGTTGTCATAATGATTGGAAATTTCTGCAAAGTTAGCTAAGATGCCGGTTAAAAAATTTGTCCTATATCAAAAAATTACTGATGCGGCTTAATGTAGACAGTGTTATGCCGAGGTAGGAGGCGATGTAGCCGCGCTGAGCGCGACGGCAAACGTCGGGAAATTGTCGGGCGAACTCTTCGTAGCGCTCACGCGCCGGGAGAGTGAGGCGCTCTTTGTGGGAGCGGTGAAGCCGACGGTACTCCCATTGGTGGATCGCTCCCCACCAGACTGAAAGCTGGAGGTCAGTTGTGACGAGGCGGCGGAGAGTGTCGGCCGGAATCCGGTAGGCTTCGATATCCTCGATGGCTTCGACGTATTCTTCGCTCGGGCGTCCATAATATATCTCATCCATGCTGAATACGAGAGAGCCTTCAGTGGAAAAAGAGGTCGTTATTTCTTCGCCGTCGACCATCCAGTAAGAACGTGTCATGCCTTTTTCGATGAAAAACGCGGCGTTGGCCAGCTCGCCCTCCTTGACAAGAAGACTGCGCTTGGGGAGGTTACAGGGCGTCAACTCATCGGCAATCTTTTTGAATGTCAGGTCAGAGATATTGGCAAATCTGCGCATATTTTGCTTGATTATTTCCATATTGCAAAAATAGTCAATTTTATGACAATAAATCAAATCAGAGGTTACTTGTTGACCCAGCGCAAAAGGAAAACAAAAGGAAAAATCGGTGGTTTATTTGTTTAAGTCATATATAAACGTTATTTTTGCAAAATATAAAAGGGAGGAAAAATGGAAGCAGCTATCAATATCGCTGCATATATTGCAGATCGTTATAAAAATGAGACGGGGGTTTCTATCGATGAAATGAAGCTCCACAAATTGCTGTATTTTTCTCAGCGAGAGTGCGTTATTCAAACGGGTTCTCCACTTTTCTCTGAGCAATTTTATGCTTGGAAATATGGTCCGGTGTTGGTTAAAGTGCGCGATATAATCCGTAAGCGTGGCATCGGCTCCCTTCCCAGTGGCTATGAACTGCCGGAGAAGTATCTGTCGGTTATGAATAAGGTCTTTTCACAGTATGCGCATAAGACATCTTGGAGTCTTAGCAGGCTGTCACATGGTGAAATTTCATGGCAGAAAGCCCGTAATGGTTTTTCACCTGATGAATCATGTGGTGTAGCTTTGTCGTTAGAAGATATAAAGGCTGATGCTCAGAGAATAAGACTAAGAAGATCGGTTATAACTGTACTCGAAAAAAGGTGATATGCGTATAGCTCCCGGACAAAAGGCGTTGCTGAATAGTTTTTCTTGTGTTAGACTGTCGAGTTCTGATGCGCATCGTGAGCTTGTAAATAATTTTGAGAATCATAAGAATCCGAACCTCATATACACATTGAGGAAAGATGCATGGGATGAAGATAGTGAAGGCTCTGTCGCCTATTATTTGGTGAAGGATTCCGACGGTTTCCCTATGTTCTTCTTTTCTCTTAAATGCGGCGCTTTGTATCAGCAACTTGACGAGTCGCAGATTTTGGCAAGGAAAAAGCAGTTGTTGGGTGCGTTGGGAATTGTTAAGCAAGCTGATGGCACTTTCAGTGAGTCAGATTTACAGAGGGCTGCATTAATTTTGGAACAGTATCGGTCAGGTCAGTATAAGCCTGACGGAACAATCGATGAACTATTAGATAAGGTTGATTTACTGGAAGGTGTGGACATGGATAAAAATACTGATACCAATCGACATATTATCCGTGTTGACAGTACCCATTCAGGTATTGAACTTGTCCATTTCTGTAAGAATGACTTGGCTAAGGATAGATGGATAGCATACGGTTTACCGCAACCGTTGGGGAAGGTGATTTTCTGGTGCTTTATAGTTCCTAAAATTGAAAAGATTTTGGAAATAGTCGGATGTAAATATCTTTTTCTATTTGCAGCAGATGGAAGTGAAGACGGGGATTTGATAAACTATTATAATATTGAACTTAAGATGAGCCGTCCAGATGACATCGGAACGAGCAAGCCAATCTACGACCTCTTATGTGTTTTTATGTGTGAAAAAGTCACAGACCTTCTTTCAAATAGGGACACTTTTATGGAAGAGTTTAACCCAGATCCATCGGAATTAATAGTATAGATTATGTGGCAACTGCTGCTGCCGTTGTTTTCGTGTAAATATCAAGGTTTGTTGTAGGATTTGGCGGTTTGGGAATATTTTTATAGTTTTGTGTGTAGAATGTCTATTTCATGTTAATTAATTTAAACAATTTGCTTATGAAAAAGTGTATTACTATTTCTTTGATGGCTGCGGCCGTTGTGATGGCGGCTCAGAATGTGTGTGCGGAGGAGGTTGAGTACAAACCGATAGGCACAGGTTGGATGACCGATGATATGATTACTCAGTTGCTTGACTGGGAGCCGGTCACCTATAAAGTAGAGATTCAGCAGGCAGAGGATGATTCGCCTCTATACAGAGTCATAGCCCCTTATGGACAGGCATTTGCTGAGGCTGTGGCCGCTGTCAATAATAAAGCGCTGACGCCCGAGCAGTATGACTCGGAGGGTGTATGTTATATCGATATTGACGCTACAGATCCTGATGATGTAATCTTCCACAAGACTATGACGGGTTTTGATCTCGGCTCGGGCGAGGTGTTTATCGGTATTAACAACGCATATAACGTGACGCTGAAAGACGGGGTGTTTTCAGCTCCGATTCTTGGTCTGGCAGTCGGAATGGATAACAGTGCGGTCGCAGCAAACCGCCGCGGAAAGTTCAGGATCGTGTTGCCTGATGTGGAGTTGGCCGATTATCAGGTGACTCTTACACCGGTGTCTCACTGTCTGACCGACCGTACATTTAAGGGTAATCTTACGCTCGGTGAGGGTGTGACGGCAGTGAGATATGCTGTTGTGCCTGATATGCAGGAGGATGAGATGGTAAGCTATGTAAGGACTATCGCAGACCGCGGCGGCGATTTCACCTGGCGTGATGATTTCAGCTATGAAATGGATGAGGTCATGAAGGAGACCCTGATTGTGGTAGGTCTTAATGCGTCAAACGACATGGTCGGCTATGACTGGTGTACATATTATTATATAGATGAAGATCCTGATGGATGGAAGGATTGCGGCGAGGCAGAATTTACAGATGGCTTCCTGCAGGATATTATTTCCAACATTCCGTCACAGACGACCAAGTGTATGTTGCAGGAAAGCATCACTGAGCCGGGCCGCTATCGTCTGGTCGATCCCTACGCAGGGATAGAGGAGTATGGCGCACTCAGCGGCAAGCACTCTGACCATCATCACTATATCTATATCAATGCTACCGAGCCTGAATGTATCTATGTCGAGGAGTCGCCTATCGGCATGGAGTCAAGCGAGTATGGTCTGATGCGCGTCAACTCTTATGTCAATTATTTCCTTGCGGCAGGTTATATGATCGAAGAGTGTATAGAGCTCGAACTCGGCGGTGTGATCGAGGACGGTGTGCTGACTTTCCCCGAGGAAGCGTTGCTCTTCTCAATGCTAAAGTTTGACAACGCTGACTGGTGGATCACCGATTCAGACGGTATGACAGCAATCAAGCTGCCTGAAGGCTTCGATATGACTTCGGGTATTGAGAATGTCGCAATCGAGGCCGGTGATGGGTCTAAGGCAGAGTATTTCGATCTGCAGGGTGTAAAAGTCAATAATCCTCAGGCCGGAAAACTCTATATCAAACGCCAGGGTGCCCAGAGCACAAAGGTCGTGATGTAATTAAAAAAGGCTGCTTCCCGGCAGCCTTTTTTAATAGAATATTTCGGACTTGTCAGATTTGTAAGACGAGTCCGAATTTTTTTTAGCGGATAATCTGTTTGGTTGTGGTGTTGCCCTGACGGATGATGTAGAGACCGTTTTCGGGGTTGGCTACTTTTACACCCTGGAGGTTGAAGTATTCAACGGGTGCGTTGCTGTCATCAACGG
>CAMWNL010000238.1 GCA_947175585.1 uncultured Bacteroidales bacterium
TTGCCGAGAAGCTTTCTGATGGAGTGTTTGCTCATCTGTTTTGGTTAGCTGTTCTCGGACTTACATGTATTCTTACTTATAAAATTGTGAACACACTTGACTAGATGATTTGGTATAAAAGTGATAGATATATGTTTTTTGGCCGCATTGCTGCTAAAATTGACGATATATTCAATTATATACCCGCAAGACTTACAGCAGGCGGCATGATACTCGTGAGCGGCAGGCTATCACTCTTTGAATTCGTGAAGCGATTTGGCCGAAATCATGCCAGTCCTAACTCCGGATATCCTGAAGCTGCATTAGCCGGTATACTCAATTGTAGATTCGGAGGGCCGCATGATTACTTTGGTAGAGAAGTGTGGAAGCCGTGGATCGGCACAGAGCAAAAGACACTTACCAACGAAGATCTTGTCATATCTGTAAAAGTGTGTCGACGCACTATAATTCTATTCGTGATTCTAACGGGACTCTTTGTTGCTTTTATATAGGAGAGAATCATCGGTATATATAGTATCATAGTTTAATTTATTATTATAGAAACCGACTCGAAATATCCCATGCAAGCGGTTCGGACAGCATATCAATCATAGTCTACGTTATTCCCATAATCAGTATTATGATAAATTGGATATTGGGAAGAAGATGGGTGATGGCTTGGTGAAGCCCTACCCCTTCATGGAATATAGGATTCTGGCAGGAAGGAAGTGTTGTATGGGAACAGGATAGGCTACACAAGGTTGAAGAAGTTATAGATAGAGTTTTAGTAGGACTCACCAAGATTATGCCAGTTTATACCAATGTTTGGATGTTTGCCGGATAGTCAGGCTTACAGGTGTAAAAGGACGTCAGTTAGTGTTTGGATCAAATATATCTGCTCTTTAATCGGTTGGAGAAAGTTCTGTCATGTCAGGTTACATCGGTTTATTATAGGGATGTCTTAACTTAATTTCTTCGCTCTAAAAGATGTCGATTCATGTATGAGTCCCAAATATTCAATTCTCATCAAGTTGAGATAAAGAGACAGCTTAGGTGACATGACAGTGAATCAAATTGAATGTAAAATGAAGATCAGAGTCGTGCGTAAAGCGAATGGAAGTAACGTATGCATATTCCTAAAAAATCTCTCTTCTTTAGAAATCCAAATCGTATATGCATTTGTTATTTTATTGTAACAGTGTGCGTATTCAAACATGATTCGTTGCAAAAGAGAACACTGAGATTGATAGTTCGCAATTTGAAATTACAACAAACGCTTCCGGAACGTGAATTCTCAAATACAATCGCAAACACCTTCGCTATTGTTTACTGATCGTTGCAAAAGGGAATGTATTAATTTATACTCGAAGCGTAAATTGACATTGCAAACCTCGGATTTACTTAATTAAATTTAGATTTATAGAATTAAATTATAGCGCTTCACACACATTAACATGCTATTCCAAATACCGTAGTATCAGTAGATTAGGTAATAGCATTGCATTAACACTTTAAATTTTCACTCTATTGTTAAAGCGTCTATGCTCAATTTGTATTTATAGTCATGCCTACATATTGTACTATTGCCATATACGCGGTATATCTCTACTTTAGGTTTAATAATAGGCAATACAGTTTCCTCTCCCCTTACCAACTTTACACCCGGTATTCAATACTGAATTTACGTATGCATCACCCCAAGATAAGAATTGCAAATTTGTGTATTTGCAAAATATTGTTTAACTTTGCAACATAGTTTAATTTAGAGAATTTCTATAGCGGTTTACAAAATGGACATTGTTTCTCGACTTAAAAAGTATATTTCACATTTGCAAATGCCTGTTACGCAGTTTGCAGATACAGCCAACATACCTCGTCCTACTTTTTCTCAGCTCCTTAATGGTAGAAATAAGAAAGTTAGCGATGAACTTATCGGAAAGATACATGTAGCCTTCCCTGAACTCAATATCATGTGGCTTCTTTTCGGCGAAAATGAAATGCTTGACAAAGAAACGAACGTCAGGCCCTCAAATTCCCCTCAATTCAGGCCTAACTCCCCTACTGTTCAGCAAAATGAACGCCAGGATGTACGTACCTCACCAGCGGATGCTATAGAATTTGATGATCGTTTTTCGTCTGAGGTTATAGAGATGAGCTCCACTGTTGAAGATACGCTGGCAGATGACAATAACGAACTTGACAAACATGTAGATGACCTTAGTCAGGATGAGTTTGACTTCGGTCGAATAGGCTCAGAACGCTCTTCTGAAGCATCGGGTATAAACTTTGAAAGTGAGACTCAAAACACTCCCCTAACACACAATCCTGCGCGAAAGATTGTAAATATTATCGTTTACTATAGCGATAACAGCTTCGAGTCGTTCACCCCTGATCTTGCCGGGAAATTCATAGCTCCCCTTACTGACCAATAGCGTGTCATACGGAAAAGGACACTCTCGTTAGATGATTCCTTTCACGCAATATTAGGTCAGAAGAATCAGAGAGAGAGCGTCCAAAAAGGCGCGGATAATAATTCAAGTATTTTAATCGCCTATAGCGTTTAATTTTTAGAACTTAGTTATCTTTGTGTCGTGTTAAGAGCATGCCGAGAGTCAGGCAGAAAAATACGACAGATTATGAATCGGAATGAATTTGACGATAAGACAGTAGATAGAATTTTTGTTGATATCTCACCTGAGATTGCCAATGCTGCACCGGACCTGAAAGTGATAGTGATTGAAGCGGTAGTTAACAATGCACCCTCATCAACTGCCGTTCTTGAGCTTCTGGAAACATTGTCTGATTTTGTTTCAGAGCGCTTCACCGCCATAAGCGATATTAACAAGCGACCCGGCATACTTGGAACACGCGAGGCGTATAAAACTTGCGGTAAAGATCCTAACCGTTATCGTCCGTCGCAGGAGCAACTGTCGCGCCGTGTTTTTACCGGCAAGAGTCTCTATACAGTAAGCAATGTGGTGGATGTTCTAAATTATCTTTCAGTGTTGTCAGGCTACTCCATCGGTGCATTCGACAGAGACTGCATAGAGGGAGACCGCATAGTTCTGGGAATTGGACAACACGAAGAACCTTATGAAGGCATCGGCAGGGGTAATATCAATATCGAAGGAATGCCTGTATATCGCGACAAAGCCGGAGGAATAGGTACTCCGACGAGCGACAATGAGCGCACTAAGATGTCCCCCACTACTCACCGCCTGCTTGTCTGTATCAATGTATATCGTGAGGATATGCCTATCACCGAAACCATATCCAGAGCCGAACAGTTGCTTACGTCATATTGCAACGCCACGGATATCCATTCACGTGTCGTATCCGCTGGCATAACGGACCACTGATATCCAACTATCCTCCCCCCCGATAATTCCTGCTAAGAAATTCCATACTCGGTATGTTTTTACTCAGCAAGTCTATTTTGGTGAAGACAGTTAATTGACTTGATACTTTTGAAGACCTGCATATATGGTTATCACTCCCGGAAATATAATGTTTGTCGTTGCCATACTTCTATTCCTTAGTGTATGGTGTGGTAAAGCTGGCAGTAAGTACGGTCTGCCATCTCTTCTGATATTCTTAGGAATCGGCATGGCTGCCGGTACCGATGGATTCGGTCTGCAATTCGATGATGCGGCTACCGCAGAATTTATAGGCATGCTGTCACTTAGCATCATACTTTTCTCCGGCGGACTTGATACTGACTTCAAAAAAATCAAACCGGTGTTAGCTCCCGGATTGGTACTTGCTATTGTAGGAGTATTCATTACAACACTCCTTACCGGAGCATTTATCCATGAGATGATGCGGTTATTACTTCCCGATTATTGTCTGGGGTGGACGGAATCTATGCTCCTTGCCGCCATCATGTCATCTACAGATTCGGCATCTGTATTCTCTATCCTCAATTCATCGGGAACCGGACTAAAGCAACGTCTGAAGCCAACTCTTGAACTTGAAAGCGGTTCCAACGACCCTATGGCATACCTTTTGGTAACGCTCCTTATCTCCATAATCGAGACCGGCAGTA
>CAMWNL010000239.1 GCA_947175585.1 uncultured Bacteroidales bacterium
GAGCTGCGAGATCGGCTGCGGTAGCTTCGTTGGCAGCGGCGAGAACTGTTGCATCGGCTAATGCGCCGCGGAGAGCGTTGACCTGAGCATTAAGAGCGTCAACTTCTGCCTGATCGTAAGGACGGACACACTGGAAGTCGTCACCGAAGCGGTAAGAGACACCTGCCGTAAGATTGAATGTTGCGGCCTGACGTGCATAACCTGATGCAGACTGATCGAAGTCATAGCCGTTCATGTTGAAGAGCACTGAAGGCTGGATATTGATTGAAAAACGGTCGCTTGTGTTGATGCGGAAATTAAGCCCGGCCTTGGTTCCGAAGAAGTTGAAGTCTTCGCCGTTAGCCTTATTAACATAGTAGTGACCCCATCCGGCACCGGCCAATGCCTCGATTGTGAAAGGACGGGTAGCACACTGATATCCGCCGAAAAGATTGAAAAGATCTACCTTGCCATAGACACCTACATACGAGTCGTCAAACGCGGTTGAGCTGTGAACACGGTTGTCATAAGACGATGTATTGATGCCGAACAGTGATTCAACGCCAACTCCGAATGCAGGAGTGATCATCTTATCAACTGTCACGCCCACTACCGGACGCATAGACTTGAAGAAGGGAGCATTGTACATCGGGGTTGTAACACCACCGTTAACGCCTACTGACATATTGTCAAAAAAACTTTGTTGCTCGATAGCTTGAGCTGAAGCCGTCATAACGCCGAGTGCGATGGCGGGAAGAAGAATCATTCTTTTCATGTTAGTCAAATTTTGCATTTAAACTAAGGCCGAAGTGCGACCTAATTTTAAACATATTGTTAATTATTTAATTTACTCTCTGTTAGCAGAGCTGTTCCCTCGTCTGCTTTCATATCAAACTAACACCGACTACACGAAAAAGGTTTTACAAAACGGTTACAAAATTTCACCCATAACAGTCATTTAAAACATAACACACTACCACAAAGCTAATTACAATAGAAGAATTTTTATAATTTCAAAAAAGGTTTTAGTGTCAGTAAAAATCAGGCCAATTGGTGATTGATTTTTTCTTTGGTGTGTTTTGGCTTTTTTATAACTTTGTATTCCCGTAATTTCTCACGTATATATTATAGCATGGCGGCAAGCGATATCATAAAACTTCTTCCTGACTCGGTGGCTAACCAGATAGCGGCCGGGGAGGTGATTCAACGTCCGGCTTCTGTTGTAAAGGAGTTGGTCGAGAATGCTATCGACGCCGGAGCTACAGATGTGAGCATAATCATCAAGGATGCAGGCCGCACACTGATTCAGGTTGTGGACAACGGCTGCGGCATGTCCCCTACCGACGCGCGCATGGCTTTTGAACGTCACGCTACGAGCAAGATCGCTGCTGCCGACGACTTATACACACTCCACACTATGGGTTTCCGCGGTGAAGCGTTGGCGTCAATCGCGGCAGTGGCTCAGATAGAGCTACGCACTATGAGACGCGGCGACAGCATAGGCACCCGGCTGGCGATAGCGGCGTCGAGGGTGGAGAGCCAGGAGGCATGTGCATGTGTGCCGGGCTCCAACCTGATGGTCAAGAATCTTTTTGCCTATCTGCCAGTGCGCAGAAAATTTCTGAAAAAAGACTCTGTCGAGTTAGGACATATAATGCACGAGTTCGAGCGGCTCGCTCTTGTCAACACCAAAGTTGACTTCACGCTGATCCATAACGACGTGATGATGCACCGCCTGCTGCACGGTTCGCTGCGACAGCGCATCTGCGACCTTTTCGGCAAGACTTTAGAGAAGCAAATCATACCGCTGTCGACCGAGACATCGCTCGTCAGGCTGTCGGGTTACGTCGGGCTGCCGCAATTCGCGCGCCGAAGAGGCGCCCACCAATACTTCTTTGTCAACGGGCGAAATATGCGTCACCCCTACTTCCACAGCGCGGTGATGAGTTGCTACACTCCGCTGATAGCGCCTGATCTGCAACCGTCCTACTTCATCAACTTCGAGGTCGAGCCGAGCCGCATCGACGTCAACATCCATCCTCAGAAACATGAAATCAAGTTTGAGGACGAACAGGGTATATGGCAGATACTCGTAGCCGCGATAAAAGAGGCCATGGGCAAAACCAATGCAGCCGGGGCGATAGATTTTGATGTCGACAACGCACCGGAGATACCGACATTCAACCCCGACCGGCAGGCCAAGGCAGGAATGGATCTCGACGAAAGCTACAATCCGTTTGAACGAGGCATAGGCATCCCGACCGACAACTATGAGCCGATAGAGAGACCGTCAGCGACTGTTGACTGGGACAGTCTTTCAAATAATTTCAGACGCGAGCGCAGCGCATCGCTCGAAGAGGTGCGCAGCGCACTCAACATCATGGAGCAGTCGCGACCATCAGTCAGACAGTTAGGCCTCGACGAACTGCCTGACCCCGAGTTTACCGGCATTGCCACGGACGAAAATAAGCCGACCGGATCATACATAACCATAGCCAACCGCTACATTGCCACCCCCGTGCGCGACGGCCTCATGCTCATCGACCGCCACAGAGCACACGTCAGAGTGCTCTATGAACGCATAATGAACTGCATATCCGACGGCCCCATCGCCACCCAACGTCTCATCTTCCCCGACACAGTGACGTTAAGCGCGAGCGAAGACCTGGTGTTGGCTTCAATCTGCGACTCGCTGTCGCGTCTGGGTTTTGATCTGTCGCCGCTCGGCGACTGCACATGGGCTATAAACGGTGTGCCCTCCGCACTGAGCGCGGTTTCGCCTGTAGAAATTCTCAGCGATATTATCGGCAGGGTGAGTCAGACAGGCGAGCAACCTGACACCGAGCTGTTTGCAGAAATAGCAGCGGCTATGGCAAAGGCTGCGGCAGTCAACGCAAACAACCGTATGAGCGAGACCGAGACAGATATGCTCGTGGCCGATCTGTTCAAGACTACGTCGCCCAACTTCACGCCCGACGGACAGATGATAGTGACCACTCTCGGAGCCGAGGAGATAGGCCATCTGCTCATCTGACAGCCTGCTGACTCAACACATTTTAAATTTCACTCATGTTAATTAACTAAGCTTTAAGGCTTAAACTATTGCACATTACAAAAATTGGTTGTAATTTTGTATTGCAAAAGAAAAATAGATTCACTTACACACAATTGTTAGCTTACTCACTTATTAATGATTTCCCCAAAAAACAATTAAGAATCTGACTTTACGAATGAATGGCCATCCGTCGCCTCTGTCGTCACACGGCGTCAGAAAGTGCGGACTAAGTCAATAGAAAGATAATGTGTTTTATGTTAGTTATGTAATTGTTTTAAGTCTTTTAAAACGAAGCAAGGTGCCCTCGTGAGAAGGCGCCTTTGTTTTTTTATACATTAAGCCAAAAATCGTAACTTTGCCGCTGATTATGGCTAAACTTCATCTTTTTAATCCGGACAATGACCTCGCGCTTGCGTCAGGCATAGAAAACTTCACAGCTCCCAAAGCAGCCGCCGATCTGCGAAACGCCGGAGCGTGTCTACCGCTATGGTATGGACAGCCCGGCGACGCCGTGCTGACCTACGGTGTCAACGCCCGATGGCTCGAATCTGTCAATGATAGATTCGGGCCCGGAGTGGATATATTTGACCATCATAGCGCCGCTGACTATGATGCAGCACCGTGGGGATGGTCGCTCGCAGCAAGAAAAATTTTCAAAATCGAGGGATTTGCAACAGACTCACTGCCGACTGACCGACAGATCGGACTGTGGCGGCAACTGTCTCACCGCCGCACAGCGTCACAGCTACGCGAGGACATAGCGCGGCAACTTGATTTTGAAATCGCTCCGGCGGCCATAGAGGCTGACAGCGTCGAATCGCTGCGCAAGATGCTCGGCGACGGCTGGCCGAAGATTATAAAATCGCCATGGTCGAGTTCGGGTCGCGGATTGCTCGACACCAGACACGTCAGCGCCGACGAGACATTGAGACGTTGTGAGGGGACGATACAGCGTCAGGGCAGCGGGATGGTGGAG
>CAMWNL010000240.1 GCA_947175585.1 uncultured Bacteroidales bacterium
CGGCACAAACTCAATGCCCTTCTCTCGCGAAATCTATATCGAGCGTGAAGACTTCATGGAGAATCCTCCCAAGAAATTCTTCCGTCTCGCACCTGACGCAGAAGTGCGTCTGAAAGGTGCATATATTATAAAATGTACTGGTGTGCATAAAGACGCCGACGGTAACATCGACGAAATCTACTGCACCTACGACCCCGACACCCGTAGCGGTCTGCCCGGCGCAGCGCGCAAGGTGAAAGGTACTCTCCACTGGGTTTCTGCCGCTCACGCCGTTGACGCAGAGGTGCGTCTCTATGACCGTCTTTTCAATGTCGAGAACCCGGCAGCCGAAACAGAGCGAGACTTCCGCGAAATGCTCAATCCCGACTCGCTCAAGGTTGTCAAAGGCGTAAAAATAGAGCCGTTTGTCGCCGAAAACAACGAGCGCGGACGCAAATTTCAGTTCCAGCGCATCGGCTATTTCACTCCTGACTACGATTCAACCCCTGAAAACCCCATTTTCAACCGCACGATCGCGCTTAAAGACAGCTGGGAAAAGGGACAGAAAAAGGCCTGATGACTGACAACACTAACGACCGTCGCAACGAGCTCTGCTCGCGCTTCCGTCAGTCGCTCTCGGGCGACGCATCGTCGACACAATATTTCGATGAGGATGACCTCATCGAAATATTTGATTATGCAGGTGACCTTAACGATGACTACCTGCGCATGGAGGTGCTGCTTTGCGGAGCGAGATACTATCCGGACAGCGCCGCTCTGAGACAGCGCCGAGCTTTGTTGTATTATACATTTGGCGAAGATCTGACGACAAAATATCTGCAGGACAACGCCGGCCAACGCGGTCTGCTGTGGGATGTCACGCGAGTGCGCAACGCCAATCCTATGGGTAAAGAAGCCGTCGAAGCGCTCGACCGTATGCTTGAAGAGTACAGTGAATTTGACGACGAGGAGGTCATCCAACTCGTCGATCTCGCGTCTTCACTCGGCCAGACAGACTGGCTGCTGTCACGGATGAAACAGTTGCGCAAACACGTCACCTATCTGCCGACACTGCTCTACGAAATTGCCGTGCAACTCGAAATCGACCAGCGCTATGACGAGGCCATCAACCTACTCGAACAGCTCACCGACCTTGAGCCTTACAATGAGCAATACTGGTTTATGCTCGCCCAGGAATATGACCTCAACGACAACACCTCCGGCGCCTTACAGGCGCTTGACCTCGCATTGGCGATCCTGCCGGGCGACAAGGCAATGCGATTCTATCACTCACGTCTTCTCGCACGAGACGCCGCTACACGTCAGCAATCTATAGATTCCCTCAAACGACTTGTGGCCGAATATCCCGACGACATCGACATCAGCCGCTTTTTAGCCGCACTATCAATCGAATCGTCTACCGAAGGCAACGAAGACAGAGCTCGCGAGCTCGCAATCAAAGTGCTTAACGACTGCTATTCACGTAACAAGGGCAATCGTAAACTGGCGTCTGATCTCTTGGCTATTGACGGTGCTCCGGTCTACACTCTTATACCCGAAGTAGACAAAGCCGAGCCTCCGACTGACATCAACGGCTGGATATCTTGGGCTGCTGAGCTTGAAGCACTCGGCGCATATAACAAAGCCGTGGCAATCCTGAGATACTGCGAAGCAAAACTCGGCTACAAACATCCGTCGATCAACGAAGCTCTCATTATCGACTATTTCATGATGCAGGATTTCAAATCGGTATGCGCGTCGTTTGAATCACGCACAGTCGGAGCCTCAAGCGCTACGCCCGACGTGGCAGCACTCGTATTCGTGATCTATGCCATTTCACTGGCAAAACTTAAACGCAAAAAAGAAGCAGCCGAGTTCAGCAACATGATACTCAAACTGATAGTAGACGACGGGCCTGATGACATTACCTACGCTCTGCGTCGACTCGGCGCAGGTCTTGTACTGACCGACATCGTTGACCGCTGCACCACTCGCCGCCGCACGGACTGGCAGTCATACGATCCGCTCGGTGTCTGGAGTAACAGTTAAGTCAAATTTCCAATCATTTTTAACGCTCAATTACGAAAGAATCAGTAGTTGAGCGTTTTGCTATTATGTTTTTTAACATCATTTATTTGCATATAACAGTACAACCACCCTTCTTTGCACAAACTTAAATAATGACATACAAAGATAAAATTCTCTCCTTAATTCTATTATCGACATTTTGCTCTTGCATAGGTCCAGAAAACATTGCTCAGACAATTAAAGAATGGCACGGAAAAGAACTCACTAAGAGCGAAGGACAAAATACATTAGACGAATATTTCTATGGCCAAAGGGGATTGCGATGATTAAAGAAAACTTGTTAAAAATATTATCTATTTCTGCGTTGATCGTAACAGGCTGTAACGAAAAAAACAATGATAACTATGCAATATCAGTCGATATCGACAATGTTACATCTGACTCGCTCGACATAGCGGAATTTATTAATTCACTAACTTATATAGAGTTACAAACTCCATCAGATGAAATTATTGGAAATATCCTTAGCGCAAGGGTAAAAGACTCTCATATTATCATAAAAGATAACACTAAAGACTCTCCTGTAGCATTGTTTGACCAATCAGGCAACTTCATCAGCCGCGTAGGCCAACGTGGACAAGGTCCCGGTGATTACATAGAAGCCACCGCAGTTGACATCGATACCGACACTATCTACATATATGACATGCGATCGGCTTCAGCGTTGATGTACAATACACATGGACAATACTTAGGCAAAGACAGTATTGGTTACGGATATGATTTCGCTGTTACCAGAATAGATGGTAAAAAATATTATCTGTTAGCTAACTATAACACTCAGTCGGATGATATGGCAGGCGTATTCCTAATTACTCCTAAACCTTTTAAGAGCGAGAAGATCCTTGATCGAAGAGATGAATTGGTTTTACACAATAGACCGGCAGAATTCTCATTTAATAATGACATAGTGCGTACTATGACTAACGATTATGAGTTCAAAGCCATGCGTCTTGACCATGACTCAACAGTCTGTGAGTATGAATTTGACATAAGTCCTATACCCCCGCGTAGTGAAATAAATAGTTGGACTACGGGATATGATAATCTTCTGAAACATTTTACCCGTACAGCATACATTGATGCTGACAGGTGGATATATCTCTTCTTTTCCAAAATCGATAATCCTCGATCAGTATTATTTGACAAGAAAAATAATACATATCAAGTAGCTCGTTATTTAAAAAATAGCTTGGATGACACGTCTCTATTCTGGTTTCAACCGACAGTTGTAGACGGAATCCTTTTGGGCGTAACAATCCCAGATGATGATGAAAATCCGCGAATAATGTTAGCCCATCTGAAGAAATAAGTCCGTTTATCCGGAACGCTCAAATCCTAAACGTAAGGATTTGAGCGTCTTTCGTCACCAATGGTGGTGAAGCGGTCATGACCGGGGAGCACGGCTGTATCGTCGGGAAGAGTGAATAGCTTGGTGCGTATGCTGTCAGTCAGCTGACGGGCATCGCCGCCTTCGAGGTCTGTGCGCCCTACTCCGCCACGGAAAAGGGTGTCGCCGGAGATAAGAAACTTTCCGGTCTCACAATATAGACATATGCCACCCTTTGAGTGACCCGGTGTCTCGATAACCTTCAGCTCGCCTGAACCTATTTTGATGATGTCACCGTCTTTAAGAGGCACGTCAATCGTCACGCCGTCCATAGCGCCGCGACCTCCAAACCGACGGATCTGTGCGCCGAGGTCTGCGCCTAATGGCGCATCACCGACATTTGCAGCCACTTTGACACCATATTTGTCACGCACGTAATTGTCGCCGAAACAATGGTCGAGATGAAGATGAGTATTAAGGCCCAGAAGAATTTTTAAATAGGTGTATGATAAATAATCGTCCAACAATCTGAGATCTTCATATGTAATCGAGCCGGGATCGATGCCAACTGAATATTTTGGTAATGAATATGAAAAAACAAAT
>CAMWNL010000241.1 GCA_947175585.1 uncultured Bacteroidales bacterium
ATGCAATAGTAGGTGGCGTGCCAGCTAAAATAATCCGATATAGAAAATGAAAAATAAAAAGATCCTTGTATTAGGATATTTTGGTTATAGAACAAACCAGCTTGATGGCCAGACAGTCAAAACGAGAGCAATTTATGAATTGCTCAGAAAGCGCTATAACGGGGAGGTCGCTTTTGCTGACACACAAGAATTTAGACAATCGTTTAAATCGATTACGCTATTTTTACGGAACTTAGCCAAATGTGAAAATCTAATTTGGTTACCTGCACATAATAATCTTAAATACCTTTTCCCCATTATATGGATATATTCGAAAATATTTAAAACGGAAATAATCTATATTGTAATAGGAGGATGGCTGAGTAAATTTCTTAGAAATCTACCTTTTCACCGTAGAAATCTCAAAAAAATAAAGACAATCTTAGTCGAGAATGAAGCTACGATTAAAGAATTATATGAGCAACACAATTATCAGAACCTCGAAGTTATTCCAAATTTTCGTGAAGGGTTACCAAGTCTGAAGATTAGGGAATTGGATGGGAAACTCAAAATTGTATTTATGGCTCGTATTAATAAGCAGAAGGGACTTGATACAATTAAAGAATTATCAAGAGTATTGCCTGAAAACACCAGTATCGATTTTTATGGCCCCATATTTAATGAAGATTCCGTATATTTTAATACAATGTTAAATTGTAAATCATTAAAGTATTGTGGATGTCTACAACCTAATGAAATTGTAGATGTTTTACGTACTTATGATTGCCTAATTCTTCCGACTCATTATTATACCGAAGGATTTCCAGGAAGTATCCTTGATGCATATCGTTCTGGGATCCCGGTTATAGTGACAAACTGGAAACACGCAAATGAATTTGTAACAAATGGTGTCTCAGGTTTTATCGCTGATTTTACTAACCCTCTACCTGATATTGTTAGTGCCGTCAATAAATTATTAAACGACCCACTTTTATTGAATATGATGAAGAAGAACGCTTATAATGAGGCTACTAAATATACAGAAGATGTAGCGTGGGAAACATTGTCTAAATATCTATAAATAAGGATTTATGCTATGCTTTCGGTAATTTGCCCAATATATAACGAGGAAAGGTACATCAGGGGATGTATTGAATCAATTTTGGCGCAGGATTATCCCAAGGATGACCTTGAGGTAATCTTTGCCGATGGAATTAGCACAGACCGCACTCGCGAGATAGTTGCTGAATATACGAGTAAATATCCCTGGATACGTCTTATTGATAATCCTGACCGAATCGTGCCTCCTGCATTGAATAAGGCAATTGAGGCTTCTCACGGAGATATTATCATGCGACTGGATGCACATGCCGAATACCCTTCGAATTATTTTAGTAGACTGGTCAAAGCATTGAAAGAGTATAATGCGGACAATGTCGGTGGTGTTTGCATAACATTGCCAATTAATGATTCGCCGAAAGCGAAGGCGATTGCCGCTGTGCTCAGCAGTAAATTTGGAATGGGAAATTCAGATTTCAGAGTCGGGACAAAGACGGTTAAGCAAGTAGACACCGTGCCATTTGGATGTTGGCCAAAAGATGTATTTGAACGCATCGGTTATTTTGATTTGGATCTTATTAGGAATCAGGATGATGAATTCAACGGCCGATTAACTAAGGCCGGAGGTCGTATATTTTTGCTACCTGATGTTGAAATTAAGTATTATGCGAGAGACACTATAGGTAAAGTCGGTAAAATGTTTTATCAATATGGTCTATTTAAGCCACTTGTAAATAAAAAATTGGGTTCTCCGGCCACAATTAGGCAATTTTTCCCACTATTGCTTGTATTGGGACTTGTAATTGGTCTCGGGCTGTCATTATTATGGAAACCATTTTTATGGATTTATTTAAGTGTGTTGGTATTATACCTTCTTCTCGCATTAATATTTTCAATCAAATCAAGCAGAAAAATCCATCAAATAATTATTCAGCTGATGACTTATATTGTTGTGCATCTGAGTTATGGAGTAGGATATTTAGTTGGATTGATTAAGTTATTATTTGGAAAATCTTTCACCGCAAAAGTTAATCGATAATTATAATGAATACGAAACGTAACATACCGTTTTCGCCGCCGGATATGTCGGAGGCGGAGATTCAGGAGGTGACCGAGGCTCTTCGCTCGGGTTGGATTACTACCGGTCCTAAAACCAAGGAGTTTGAACATCTGATCTCGCTTTGTTGCCAGACGGCACGCAATGATAAGGACGGCAATCCGCTGCCGACGACCGTGTGCTTGAACTCGGCGACGGCATGTATGGAGATGGCTCTCCGCGTGCTCGGTATCGGCGAGGGCGACGAGGTGATTGTTCCGGCCTATACTTACACGGCGACTGCGAGCTCGGTGTGTCATGTCGGTGCACGTCCTGTGATGGTTGACTGCGCTCCCGGATCGTTTGAAATGGACTATGACAAGCTGGCGGCTGCTATCACAGAGCGCACCAAGGCTGTGATGCCGGTTGACCTGGCCGGAATTGTTGCGGACTATGATAAGGTGTTCGCTGCCGTGGAAGCCAAGAAACATCTGTTTCGCTCGGCTAATGATATTCAGCGAGCATACGGTCGTTGCATAGTCATTGATGATGCAGCCCATGCATTCGGAGCGATGTGGCACGGCCAAATGTGTGGCGAAATTGCCGATTTCACTTCCTTCTCGTTCCATGCCGTCAAGAATCTGACGACTGCCGAGGGCGGCGCGTTGACATGGCGCGGTCATGATGGCGTTGATGACACCGAGGTCTACAAGCAGATTCAGCTTCTGTCGCTCCATGGCCAGAACAAAGATGCTTTGGCTAAGACGAAACTTGGTGGTTGGGAATATGACATCATTGGGACATGGTACAAGTGCAACATGACTGACATAATGGCTGGAATAGGTCTGGCTCAGATGAAACGTTATCCGGAAATGCTGCGTCGTCGCCGTCAGCTCATCGAGCGTTATAATGTCGCCCTGGAGCCTCATGGCATTAAGGTTCTGCCGCATTATGGCAATGAGCATTCGTCGAGCGGCCATTTATATATGACCCGTGTACCGGGGATAAGCGTAGAGCAACGCAATGATATTATCGTCAAGATGGCCGAGCGCGGCATAGCGACCAACGTTCACTACAAGCCGCTGCCCATGATGACGGCCTACAAGGCTCTCGGGTATGACATCATGGATTTCCCGAATGCTTTCGAGCAATATCACAACGAGATAACCCTGCCGCTTCACACCCGTCTGACTGATGAAGAGGTCGATTACATACTAAGTAACTTCATCGATATAATAACCAAGCTTTGAAACGGCTGTTTGACATCGTTGCGAGCGGTCTAGGCCTTGTAGTTCTCAGCCCGGTCTTTGCAGTACTGGCGATTTGGATAAAAGCGGATTCCAAAGGTCCGGTGTTCTATCGCCAGACGCGTGTGGGTCGCGATAATAAGGATTTCCGTTTGTTCAAGTTTCGTTCGATGCGGCCCGATTCGGACAAATTGGGGTTGATTACGGTCGGAGGGCATGATCCACGTGTAACCCGGTCGGGTTATTATATACGTAAATACAAACTCGACGAGTTTCCGCAATTAATCAATGTTTTCAAAGGTGATATGAGTCTTGTCGGTCCAAGACCCGAGGTGCGTAAGTATGTTGATATGTACACGACTGAACAGATGCGTGTACTTTCAGTAAGACCGGGTATTACATCTCTGGCATCTATCCGCTACCGCAATGAAAACGATATTCTTGCAGCTGCTGAAGATCCGGATCGCTGCTACATCGAAAAAGTTATGCCTGATAAATTGAATATTGATCTTGAATATGTCGACCGTGCTACATTATGGAACGACATTAAACTGATATTTTCTACGTTTAAAGAGATTGTGACAAAATGAGTGTTGGATAGTGCTGATATCAGCATTATTTAGGAGTTTTCAGTATAAATCATCTATAAAAAAGGCTGCGTCGTAA
>CAMWNL010000242.1 GCA_947175585.1 uncultured Bacteroidales bacterium
CCGCCCCTACCCCCCCCAACAAACCCGCGGGACACCGTTGGGGGGGCCCCGACGTCTACATTATAAATACGTGTTTTTATCATCTTTGATATTTCTTAAAGAGGCTGTTCCATTTCAGCCTTATAACTCCGAAGACAGCTTCGCCGAATATTCCGCCGTTCATCTTGCTCACCCCGAGCACACGGTTGACAAAGATAATCGGCACCTCGACTATTTTAAATCCGAACTTATAAGCCGTAAACTTCATTTCTATCTGAAATGCATAGCCCTTGAATTTTATCGAGTCAAGATCCATCGCTTCGAGCACACTCCGGCGATAGCAGACAAAGCCGGCGGTAGTGTCGTGGATTTCCATGCCCGTGATGATTCTGACATATTTCGACGCGAAATATGACATCAGCACGCGCCCTATCGGCCAGTTGACCACATTGACGCCTGTCACATAGCGCGACCCTATCGCCACGTCAGCTCCCTTATCAGCCGTCGCTTCATAAAGCTTCATCAGGTCGGCCGGATTGTGAGAGAAGTCTGCGTCCATCTCACAGATATATTCATATCCGTGTTCAAGCGCCCATTTGAAGCCTGCTATATAAGCTGTGCCGAGGCCGAGTTTGCCGGCGCGCTCGATGAGATGGACTCTCCCCGGCCTTTCAGCAATCTTATCCTTGACTATTGCGGCCGTGCCGTCGGGTGAGTTATCGTCGATTACCAGCACATCAAACTCATGGGGTTGCGAAAGCACGGCGTCGATAATAGCCGAAGCGTTCTCACACTCGTTATACATCGGTATGATAACGACCGCGTCGCTGTGAGCTGTTGGCATCGTCATTTTTTCTTGTCAGAGTAATTTATCAGATTACGTCGTCCTCGACAGTCTCAAGTTCGTCGACGGCCGGTGTCGGTTCGTCGGTGTCGCTTGTCGCTGCTTCGAGTTTCTTCATGATTGAGAAGATAAATGCAGCTGACAGCAGACAGAGACCGATCAGGATAGCCCAGATAAGCGTGGTCGGGATTTTGCCCCAGAGCAACATCGGGATAGACACGAGGTAGTTACCGATAGCCGTGGCTGCAAACCATCCGCCCATCATTGCGCCTTTGAGTTTGGGAGGAGCGACTTTCGACACGAACGAGATGCCCATCGGAGACAGGAGGAGTTCGGCGAAGGTCAGAAGGAGGTAGGTGGAGATCAACCAGTTGGGAGAAACGTCGCCGTTTGTTCCGACAAGGTTGAGAGATCCGATCACCATAACAACGTAAGCGGCGCCTGCCATGACCATGCCGTAGCCGATCTTGCGGGGTGCTGAGGGTTCTTTTTTATTCTTGGCAAGCCAACCGAAGAAGGCGAGCGAGAAGGGTGTCAAGGCAACGACATAGAAAGGGTTGAACTGCTGATATGCAGCGGGATCGATGCCGGTGAGGGTTTCGGGAGTGTTTGAATAGACCCATGAGACTACGCCGCCGCATACGCCGAGAACCAAGCTACTAAGAACTACTGATTTAACAGTTTTGCTCTGAATGAGGCTGAAAAGTGCGTAAACGCCGATCCAAATTGCTGTCAGTGCGCCGAGGTTGAAACCGATGCGGGTCCAGCTGCTTGTTTCGGGCGAAGTGCAGCTCTTGGCGAACTCGGTGAGTGTCTGGCCGTTCTGGTGGAACACCATCCAGAAGAAAATTACCACGGCAAACACTAACAGAAGCGCTACCACTCTCTGCTTGGTCTGAGCCGGTGAAAGCTCCTTGCCGACTGCACCGGTCTGAGTCTTGACACCCACGGCCTTCTTATCGGTGATGATGTGGGCATAAGTCTTACGACCGAGAGTGTAGATCAGGAAGCTTACGATAAGCGATACGCATGCGAGGGCAAAAGCGTAGGAGCAACCGGTTGAGAAAGAGGTGATATACTGTTGAGCGAATTCGGTGATCGATGAGTAGGTGCCGCTGCACTGTGCAGCAAAGTCGCTGATATACTGAGAGAGGAAGGCAGCAATGTCACCGCCGTTTTCCATGCCTTTCTGAACAGCGAAGTCTTTCATGGCTGTCAGAGTGTCGCCGTTGGCGGGCATGTTGGCGAAGCCGTCGGTGTCAAGACACCAGTTGCTGACGGTTGCCATCATCGGGTCGTTTGTCAGGAAGCCTGCTTTCTTGAGGGCGAGGTTCTTAAGGGCGATTGCAGCACCGGGAGCATACATTGAGCCGAGGTTGATAGCCATGTAGAATAGAGAGAACGCCGTGTCGCGCTTACTGCTGTACTTGGGATCGTTATATAGGTCGCCTACCATAACCTGAAGGTTGCCTTTGAATAGGCCTGTGCCGACGGAGATTAGCAGCAGAGCGGCAAACATGATCATCATCGATGTGTCGTTGCGGACGGGTGTCGGAGCAGAGAGGAGGGCGTAGCCGATGAACATTACGGCGATACCTGACACCACGCACTTAGAGAAGCTCCATTTGTCGGCAAGCCAACCGCCTACGAGAGGCATAAAATAGACGAGTGCGAGGAAAATAGAGAAAATTTGGCCGGTCCACGTAGCGTCAAAGCCGAATTTAGCCTGCAAATAGAACAGGAAAATCGCGAGCATGGTGTAGTAGCCGAAGCGTTCGCCGGTATTGGCTAACGCCAATACATAGAGTCCTTTAGGCTGATTTTTAAACATAAGATAGGAGTTATTTTAGGATTTATATTTACTTATTTCAGTTTCAAGCCGCTAAGATACTAAAATTAATCGTAACTCACAAACTCCTAATCTCTGAGGCCACTAAACATAAAAAGCTTCAAAGACAGATTCAGTCCCTGAAGCTTTCCAAAAAATTTGTTTTTACGCTCTTACTTGTCGACTGCGACAAACTCGCCGTTGTAGTCAAACACTAAGTCTACGCCCGAAACCAATTCGACATCATAGCCTCGCGACTCCTTTGATATCTCATTGATGCCGTTACCTGAATAATTTGCGGCGACGTATGTGTCGATAGCCGAGGGATAAAATCCGGTCGGGATGGTCTTACCTCTGGGTGCGTCGACGTCTGTCCAGACTCCCGTGCGGTCAAACTCAATCTTGGTGCCGTCGGACAGCATTGCCTCATATTCATTACTGTCTACTCTGGCTGACACGATTACAGCATTGGAGAAGTATGTTGTCACAAATTCTTTAGCTGAATCAGGCAGCATCGTGATTGCGATTGCCTCATCCTTGTCATCGTCATCATCGCAACTCCATGTAGCAAAACCTAAAACCGCAACAAGCAGCATAGGCATAAATTTAAAAAACTTTTTCATTACTAATAATATTACCGGATAAACTTTTTGTAGCATAACAGCTTAACCGCAACCAAAGTTCATTATAAAGCGAAATCTCACCTTCATGAGATGAGATTTCACTTTATAAATTTTATACCTGGAATATCGCGCTTACTGCATCGCCTTAAATGCCATGGCATACATTTTCATCTGCTTGACCATGGCGAGCAGACCGTTACTACGTGTCGGAGACAGATGTTCGCCAAGACCGATATCATCAATGAAATGAAGATCGGCATTAAGGATCTCATCAGGCGCATGACCGTTGAGCACACTGATCAGCAGCGAGATGATGCCCTTTACAATTATAGCGTCGCTGTCGGCTGTAAACTGCACCTTGCCGTCGGCGTCGAGTTCGGCGTCAAGCCACACCCGGCTCTGACAACCCTCGATGAGATTAGAGGGAGTCTTTTTTGATTCGTCGATTTCGGGCAGGGCATTACCGAGATCTATAATATAACTGTAACGATCCATCCAGTCATCGATGTCTGCAAACTCCGCGGCCAGTTCCTGCTGGCGGTCTTCAATACTCATCATATCGCTTTTTCTTTATATACTACATTTAACACTGTCTTTCCCACGGCATCAAGCGTCTTCTTGCTGATATGCTGCATGTCGTCGTCAAGAGTGTGCCAGGTCGCAGGAAAATTGCCTGTCGCCCCACTGACGTGTTCTATTATAT
>CAMWNL010000243.1 GCA_947175585.1 uncultured Bacteroidales bacterium
GACAATGTGACCGTAGCCGGAGACACCCGTTTTGACCGCGTTACCGACATTCTCGCGTCAGCACGTGACGTTGCCGAAATAAAGCCTTTCGTCAAATCGTCACCGTTCACACTAATCGTCGGCAGCAGTTGGCAACCTGACGAAGACATATACATTCCCTGGTTGAAAAATCATCCTGATGTTAAAGCCATTATCGCCCCTCACGAATTTAATAATCAGAGGCTCGACACCCTTCGGAAGCAACTCGGCGAAAGTTCAACCCTCTTACTATCAGAGATAAAAGACAATAAGGCCGACAATCTTGACAACGTCAAATATCTGATTATCGACTGCTTCGGTCTGCTCAGCAGCATCTATCGATATGGCGATGCAGCAATAATCGGCGGAGGTTTCGGCGCAGGCATCCACAATCTCAATGAAGCCGCCGTCTATAGCATCCCGGTTCTTTTCGGCCCAAACCATAAAAAATTCAAAGAGGCACACGAACTATTGGCTCGTGGCGGTGGATTTACTTTCGCTGACTCTAATGAATTTAATGCTGTTATGGACAACTTATACAGCGACCGCGACTCCCTCCGGGCCGCAGGTCAGGCTGCAGGTAAGTATATCAAAGACAGCATCGGTGCGAGTGACATCATCTACTCTGACATCTTTGGCAAACAATCCAACTCTAAACAGACAACATAAACTATTAATCTGACAATCCCTCCCCACCATGATTAAAACAGGCATTATCGGCGGAGCCGGTCACAGAGCCGGAGAACTCATCCGCTTGCTTATCAACCATCCTGACGTTGAAATCCTTTGGGTGCACAACCCTGCTGAAGCCGGCCGTAATGTTGCCGAGATTCACCACGGACTGACCGGTGAGACTTCCCTGCGTTTTACCTCCGATATTGATCTTGACTCTGTCAATGTTGCTTTCTGCTGTCTGCCCAAAGGCGAGTCGGCCGAACTGCTGTCTCGCATCACCCTGCCTGATGACCTGAAATTCATTGATCTCTCAAGCGACTTCCGCACACCGCGCGAAGGCTCGGACTTCGTCTATGGCATATCCGAACTCAACCGCAAACCGATGGTGCGTGGAGCCAAACACGTAGCCACCCCGGGCAGTGTGGCTATGGCTGTAGAGCTTGCCTTGTTACCCCTCGCTAAGAATCTGATGCTCAATAGTCCCATACATGTCACGGCCATTACCGGCACAACCGACACCGAGACTGCTCCCGAAAGCGTCATCGACTTCGAGTATCGTCATGACAACGTCTCCCTATCACGGGCATTTGTTCATCCCCAGCTCGAAGAAATCAACATTACCCTGCGTAAACTTCAGTCAAGTTTCAACGCTCCGATCAATCTGCTGTCATTCGGCGGTAGCTTCCCTCGCGGCACACTCGTAGCCGCCTATCTGACAACGCCGATAGATCTCGGCCAGATTCAGGCATTATACGAGAACTACTACGACGATCATAATTTCACTTTCATCGTCAACCATCCTGTCGACATCAAAGATGTCACCAACACCAACAAGTGTCTCATACATCTTGAAAAGATTGACGACAAACTGCTAATTACTGCCGCGATTGACAACCTTCTCAAAGGCGCTTCAGGCAATGCGGTCCACTGCATGAACCTCCTGTTCGGCCTCCACGAACGGGTCGGTCTGATGCTGAAAGGTTCAGCATATTAACATAGAGACAGATAGTGGCTGTTTTTGATTTTTTCAGAAAATAAAGTCGGCTTCATCAGAAGTAATCGCCATAAAAGTGTTAACTTTGCGGTAAAGAATCAAACACAGGCACACTATGAGTTCAAACAGTCTGGTTTCAATTTCAGATATTTCGCGTGACGAGATCCTCGACCTCCTGGATCGTGCGCGTTATTTTGAAGAAAATCCCAACAGTAAAATCCTTGACGGTCGCGTTGTCGCTACCTTGTTTTTCGAGCCTTCAACCCGTACCCGTCTCAGTTTTGAAACCGCAGTCAATCGTCTCGGGGGACGCGTAATCGGCTTCTCTGACGCTAACTCTACCAGCACATCCAAGGGTGAGACGCTTAAAGACACAATCAAGATGGTCGCAAACTATGTCGATCTGATTGTAATGCGTCATTACCTCGAAGGAGCGGCGAGATATGCGACAGAGGTGACAGATGTTCCGATTATCAATGCCGGAGACGGTGCCAACCAGCATCCGTCACAGACAATGCTTGACCTCTACTCCATATATAAAACTCAGGGCACCCTCAATGACCTCACGATTACGATGGTCGGAGATCTGAAATATGGCCGCACAGTCCACTCTCTGTTGATGGCGATGCAATATTTCAACCCTACTTTCAACTTCATCGCGTCAAAAGAGCTTCAGATGCCTGAAGAATATAAACAGTTCTGCCGCGAAAAAGGCATCCGCTTCACCGAGTCGGCTGACTTCTCCGAAGAAGTCATCAACTCAAGCGACATTATATATATGACTCGCGTCCAGCGCGAACGTTTCACCGACATTATGGAATATGAGAGAGTCAAAAACCTCTACACTCTCCATAATTCTATGCTTGACAATTCGAAACCGACGCTCAAGATTCTTCATCCACTGCCACGTGTCAACGAAATAGACCGCGATGTCGATGACAACCCCAAGGCATACTATTTCGAACAGGCGCGCAACGGGCTTTTCGCGCGTCAGGCTATTATTACAAGAGCATTAGGCATCGATCCGCGTAAATAAGACGATATTATGAGCAACGATAAAAAAGAACTGGCGGTTGCCGCACTCCGCAACGGCACTGTTATCGACCGTATACCATCCTCAGCACTTTTTCAAGCTGTAAGACTTCTCGGACTCGAAAAATCAAATTGTCACGTAACCATAGGCAATAATCTTCGCAGCGAAAAACTCGGCACAAAGGGCATCATCAAGATTGCCGACACAGAGTTTCCCGAAACCGTTCTTAACCGGATAGCGATTATTGCTCCTTGTGCCGTGGTCAATACTATTCGTGATTTCGAGGTGGTCGAGAAGCGCCCGGTGCGTCTCCCCGACACTATCAGCGGCATCGTCAAGTGTGACAATCCCAAATGTATCTCCAACAACGAGCCGATGAAAACCAAGTTTGAGGTCATCGAACACGATCCCGTGGTGATACGCTGTCATTACTGCAACCACACTGTAGCCGGTAAAGACGCTCAGATATTATGAAGCAGAGCTGGAAACCGGGCACAATGGTCTATCCGCTTCCTGCGGCTCTCGTGAGCTGCGGCACTTTTGACGGAGAATCCAACATGCTGACCGTTGCCTGGACCGGTACAATCTGCACTAATCCCCCGATGCTTTATATCTCCGTCCGCCCCGAGCGATACTCTTATGAGATAATCCGCCGGCAGATGGAGTTTACTGTTAATCTTACGACGGCCGCGATGGCGCGTGCCACTGATTGGTGTGGCGTTCGCTCAGGCCGCGACTACGACAAATGGGCCGAAACCGGACTCACTCGCGAGCGTGGTGTCAAGGTCGCGTGTCCGGCTATCGCAGAGTCTCCGCTGTCGATTGAGTGTCGCGTCAAAGAAATCATCTCGCTGGGTAGCCACGACATGTTTATTGCCGATGTCCTTAACGTCATGGCCGACGAGCGCTATATCGACCCCAAGACGGGAGCGTTTGATCTCGCCGCCTCAGGTCTGATAGCTTACTCTCACGGAGGATATTATCCGTTGGGCGAAAAAATTGGCGGTTTCGGATTCTCTGTTAAGAAAAAGAAATAAAAAAAGAATCAGTACAATTTCTAATAATAAAACCAACCGTAATGGAAAGAGACAATCAAATTTTCGACATCATCGAACGCGAGCACAAGCGCCAGAAAAAAGGCATTGAGCTGATTGCGTCTGAAAACTTCGTCAGCGACCAGGTGATGGAAGCCATGGGTTCATGCCTCACCAACAAATATGCCGAAGGTTATCCCGGCCATCGCTACTAT
>CAMWNL010000244.1 GCA_947175585.1 uncultured Bacteroidales bacterium
CCTGAATACCTACACCTTCTGAGAAGTCAAGAGTGTAGATGTACTTCTTGCCGCGCTCCCAGTTGACACCTACAGGCACTGCAGCCCAGCCGAACTCTACGATCTCGTTGTTGGCTCCGATAGCTGATGTCTTGTCAGGCACTTGACCTACAATCTTGTTGGTATTCTTTTCCTTTTCAAAGTATACAACATTCATTGTAGTGTTGTTGCCGTAAGGATAAATCTGGGCAGTATTTACCTCGTTAGCTTCCGGTTTGAGAGTTACACGGAGAAGGATACTGAAGTACATATCGCCTTCTTCGCTGTCTGCGCTCCAGGGATTGGGATCTTTACCATCTTTTACTGCTTGATATTTAGGTGCAATCCAGGGGTTTCCCTCGCCGGCCCATGCGCCGTTCTTAGTGGGAAGTACCATGGCATTTCCTCCCTTACCCATAATAGTCGTTGCTAAGAGGGCTGTAGTGTGATCAGGTGTCGTCACAACCGAGCTACCGTTGAGTGTATTGAAACTTCCCATTCTGTAAATTTCATCACCTTTACCGTATATATATTCTACAGGGTGACGCTGAGGATTCTTTGAGATGCCCCACTGACCGCCATCTTTGTTGTCAAGATTGCCTTCTGCATCACAGAAGTTGAAGATTGCACCGCCGGTGTATGGGCGACCGATTCTCACACCTGCGATTTCGATGTTGAAATCCTGGTTGCCTGAGAAGGCACGAAGCTCGATGTTAGAAAGCTGGTGCTTGAATTTGAGCTCTACGCCCAATTTTGCGTCATCCTCACTTGAGGGTACATCGGCTGCGATGTGAGCGGTGATGAAGTCAACCTGCTTGGATATGTCAGTTGCCACATAGAATCGGCCGAGTTTGAAACCCTTGTAGAGCTGAACACCCGAAAATGTCGTATTTTCCTGGTTCAATGGGTCGAGGGGCACGTTGTCCTGGCACAGATTGTAGAACTGCATTCCCTGGGTGTAGCTTTCAAGGAGCGAATTGTGGTCGGGGTCGCTCTCATCAAGCTGAGTAAATGCAGCTGCTTGAATCTCTTCAAGTGATGGAGCGTAGGCAAAGAACTCAACCTTTTCGGCCTGTTCGCGAGTGGGCCATTTCTGATTACTTGTGCTGGCATAAAGATTCGCACCCATCAGATAGAACGGTTCATCACTGAAGAGCGCATTAGGTAGTAATCCATTGGTGGCTTTGTGACCGTTGGCATACGCTGTCACATAAAATGTCGAAGGGTTGGTCGTGTAGTCGAGGTCGGGATTGACACGGCTCGCTACACCGGCTCGGAATGAGATAGATAAATCATCCTTCTTGACCTTAGCAGGAGTCAACTCTTCTTGTGTGCAGGAAGAGAATGCTAACAGACTGCCTGTAACTGCAGTTAAAATTAGTTTGTTCATAAATTTAAGAGCATTAAAGTAATTATTATAGTTGATTTATTAATTGTATACTATGTTGATTGCTTGTTTATACTTTCACATCAAAATGGATAGTGTCCCATGTGTCTACTTCTACACTGACTCCGCCTTGTTCGGGTGGAGTAGGAGGCTCCGTAGGAAGCTCCGGCAACTTCAGGCCATAAATCTTGATATTGACGTTTCTCGGATCAGGAGCATTGTTGACTTGATCTGAAACATCAAAGGAGTAGAAATTTCCGGTCCTGTTTCTAAGGGCGATATACAGGCAGATTTTATGATCTTTGGTTTCTCCGTCGGGAACACCGAAGGTCATAAACTCCGAACGCATGGATTTCTGCTCTATGTCGGCTGCAAGAGTGAACGTGTGTGACACGGCCTCTGAACTTGGTTTCATCAGGCCGGGATAATAACTTCCGGCAAGCGACGAGATGGTCGCGTCGATTCTAAGGTCGGCGCTCTGAATATTCTCCACATCGACAAATTCAACCGTGTAATGACACACAAGCTCTTCGGGATAGAATGTCAGTGTTTGGCGAAAACTTGTCACCTTTAAGTCGATGTCGCTATCTTGAGCGCCGTAGATCATCGATGGTGTCACGCGCAGCGGTTCGTTTTCTGTACCTTCTGCTCGGGGGATGCCATTAGTTGAGATGCCTTGTCCGACGAGCACAGCCGTTTCATCCGTATATATTTCTATATCATCATGTGAGTTCTGATTTCGCAGATAGTGGGTATAGGGATCATCATTGCTGTGACACACGGCAGTATGTTTGCCGCCGTATGATTTGATAATGCCTCCCTTGTTATTGTTGAACCAGTGATTCATCACTTCGTGGCTGTCCGAGTAGAGATAGAGTATCATTGTAGAGGCTTTGGAGTCCGGAGCTTTGCTCCAGTCGAAAACCACCTCTACATTGTCGGCGATAGTTGTCGGTGCATCGTCGTTAAGATCCTTATGAGTGCAACCGTCGGATAAAAGCATGGTAAAGCTCAGCAACACGGTTGAAAATTTATTGTATGACAGTTTCATCTCGCATCGCCTCCTTTCCGTTTATTGTAATTGTCGCGACCTATCAGCCACACAAGAGAAACTTCGAGCTTTGTAGGTCCAAAAAATCGCATTTTATACTCTTTCTGACGATAATAGTCGTTGTCGAAGGGAAAATACTTTATATAATTACCTCCCAGATAGCCTAATCCGATTGAAAAATCTATATTTAGACGTCTGCTGACTGGTAGTGAGTAGCCATACTCTATACCGGCATTGACAATCGAGCGGTCCCAGAGGGTTCCTCCGGGTCTGCCACCCATATAACCCGTATCTCCCCATTCGAAGTCGAAGGTAAGTAATCCGCCGTAAATGCCTATATGATGACCTGTTAGAGGCTTTGCATCAGCCTTACTACCGAACCACCATCTGGCTCCGAGTTCTCCACCGTATATACGCCAGTAGCGATGACGGGCATCATTGCTCCACCATCCGTAATGCCAATTGCCGTACACTGAAATATTTTTACCTACATAGAATTCAGCACCTATATTGGGCACAGCCGCAATATCATAGAGCATATTGGTGCGGAGATCCATATAGAAAGATCTTTTGGTCTCAGTGAGGTCATGCGTCTGGGATACAACAGGACGTGAGTCTGGTGTGGGATAGAGCGAAGATTCTGTTTCTTCATACTCCCTTATAACGGAGTCGACATGTTGCGGGCCTTCTGCATCAATTTCTTCAATCACCTTGTTATCTAATTCGAGGTTGGCCAGTTTATCGTATTCAACGTAAACATACGATGATCTTAATGCAGGGAACAGATGGTTATACATATAGATATAAGGTTCGCCGCCTCTAAGTTTTTTTAGCTGGGAGAGCAGTATGCTGCTCTCATTGGGCGATAGTTCGGAGGTTGTCACGGCCTTACGCAGCAGAGCGAGCACCTCGGGCTGTGACGGAACAGCCGGATCCGAAGCTACGAGATTATACAGTCCTTTCCAATTTCTTACAAGATATTCGAAATTGGTTATAGAGTCAGGGAGTGAAACATTTTCGGTTAGATAATCATAGACTGCATTTGCGCGTTTTTCGGATAACAGACGGTTGAAATTTTCCGATCCTTCGGGCGATGTCGACCCTATGATTTTCAGTGAACTGATTATCATTGAAGTGTCGGTAGCAGACGTCTCGCGGATCTTTTGTGTTAGTCTGTCAAGTTTAACTCCGTTGATGGAATCCAATTTGGAACTCGATACGCTGAAGTGAATCTCTGCAGAATCTGTTAAATTGACGCGGCCGCAATCTGCTGAGTCATCGTTCTGGTGGGCTGCAGAAACGAAGGCCGTATGGATAAACACCATAAAGCACGCCAGTCTTGCTAATTGACTGATATAGCGATATTTACCTCCAATATTGGGGGGGGTAAATAAAGTGATATTTTGGCTGTCATACGACTTCGACATAGGTTTATTAAGGTTTTTATCTCTATGTATAATTAACAACGGATAAGAGATCATCAGTCATTTACTTCCATAAAATAAGTG
>CAMWNL010000245.1 GCA_947175585.1 uncultured Bacteroidales bacterium
AAAAGAGAGACCGAGTCGAAAACCGAAGTTGCAACCCAGTCTCTCATAAGTCCATAATACTCTTGGTTTATTATCGATTGATCATGCGAAGTACGTCAACTCCGTCACGACCGTAAGCAAGATAGATATATTCACCGTTAACGGCAACGTAGTTGCAAGATGCCTGTACGTCATCTGGATTACCGGGGTAAGTAGACTTACCGGTGTGGATATATTTGGTTACAAGAGCAAGGTCTGATTTATTGTAGATATAAAGACCTGAACCGTAAGCTACGTAGAGATATTTATCATCTACAGCAAGACCATTGGCGGGATTTTTACCTTCTTCGCCCGCTTTCAACTCAACGGAGTTGCCGGTCGCACTGTACTTTCTCACACCACCGTGTCCCAATGCAACATACATTGAGCCGTCAGAGTCAAGAGCGATAGTGTTCTTACCATCGATGGGGGTGATAGTAAGGTCTGTTGCGACTACAGTGGGATTAGCCCAGTAATAGTCATTTGCATCATAGAGGCGAAGCTCTGCAGCAGATGAAGTAGTTGCACCCTTATCAGTCAGGTTAAGAGTGAGCAGCTTGTCACCACAGAGTGAGAGGTGCTTACCCGAAGCGGGAGTTGCGACAGCTCCGTTGCGGTCATCATCCAGACGTTTTAGGTCAGAAGTCAGAGTGTGGAAACCGCCGTATGACGCTACTGTGAAATAATCACCGTTGCGGAGGATGCAGTTACCATCGCCACCGTAGAACTCAGGATTCTCCTGCCCTTTCACACGGTTACCTTTAAGATTCGTAAACTCGATTTCTGTACCGGTGGTGAATGTTCCGCCGTTGAGAGCGATCTGGCCGACTATAGCATTCTTTGCGTTGTGACCTACTGCGAGCAGGCGATCTCCGTCAAAGATGATATGGTTATAGTCGGTGTTGGGATCCTGAGCGTAAGCAAGAAGCTTGACGCCTTCGGGAGTGGTTTCTACAACCTCTATACATCCCTGGATGCCTGCGCCACGTTCGTGCCAAGACACATATGCCTTATCACCATTGAACTGGATGCAGGTTGCCGAGATCGGATGGTGGTGATCGTTAACGATTGTAGCTACAGTCTCAAGTGATGGTGGGGTAGGGATTTCTGGATCGGGATCCGGCTCTGTTACGAATATTGGAGCACAACCATTGTCGTCGTACACGTACTCGACATTAACGTCCTTATTGAGAGTTACGCTTGCATTGAATCCAAGTGCGTCTTTGGTTGCTTCAACATTTTCGCCATACTCAAGCTCATTGTAGATGAGATTGATATTGCCAAATGTGTTTTTGAGGTTCCCTGCACCTACATTGTTGAATTGTATCTTATTCGCTTTAATAAGAGCTATATCCTCTTCAAGAGCATAGAGCTGTGATGTCTGAACATTCTCTATGTCAAGGAGATCGGTTTCAATATACGCACCGTCTCGGAGTTCTACTTTGGGATTAGACCAGAATCTGATGATTGGAGATTTGATATATCCAACGTGGAAGGTCTGATCGTTGTCAAAGATAACTTCTTCAGATGCTTCGAGTTTACAGTTGATGTAAACATCCGAATTACCTGAAATGTGGATATAGTCAACCTTGACTGCACCGTCAATATAGACTTCGCTTTGGAAGCCGAGACGTTTGATCTGATCAAGATTAGCCGCAGAATAGAGGGTTAATCCTTCGATGTTACAAACCTGGTTATCGGCAGCAGTTGAAGTCAGCTTACCGTAGTTGTAGATTGTGAGTGCCTCAACACCCTGGAGTGTGGCAGGCACACAGAGTTCACCGCCGGGGAGGATGACGATGGTTGCTGCAACATTAAGATGTTTGTTAGGATTGAAACCGGTTATGTTCCATTTACCGGTTACGAAAACTGTTGAACCGAAGTTTTCAAGCTGACCTGTATATTCTCCGTTTACAACAAGTTTGGACAAGTCTTTTTGCTCAGGATTGTAATAGAAGTTAGCATCCTTCAGTTCAATGAGTCTGTCAAGGTCAACATTCTTGAATTCCTGAAGTTTGGCGTTGAGATCAATCTGCGGATCAATAGCTCGACTTCCAACTTTACCAAAAGTATAGTTGAGAACAGAAGCCGGCATTGATGCAGGATCAGTAAAAATGGATAGAGATGACTTTTCAAGGGTGGTGACGTTGGCTGTTTCGTCTCCGTCAACCAGGCCATAGTCTGCATCCGAACATGATGCCATTGCGGATAGCAGCACTGCTGCTACGGGCAATGTCGTAATTGCAGTCGTATTTAAACGGCTGGTTTTTAAGAATTTCATCTTCATAATGATTAAATTTGAGTATTACGGATTTTATTATTCATTTATAGTACATTTTACCGAGTTATAATCGATGAGTAGATACCTTACGGTCGAGCGAACCCTTTACATCCAGAACAATACCTCCCGGGCGGCAGAGTGACTCAATGGCAATGGTGTCGAAGACTGAATGTCGTACACAGTAGAGCACAGCATCATAGGTTTTTGACTTCAAATCAGACTGGTCTGAAATAATATCTAAGCCGTAGTGGCGCATTACGGTTTCTTTATCAGCCCACGGATCCAATACCTCTATGTTCTTTGTATAGTGACGCAGAAGATGATAGATCTCGATAATCCTTGTGTTTCTTACATCAGGACAATTCTCCTTGAAGGTGAATCCCATAATCAGAATACGTGAATTCAAGACAGGTAGTCCGGCCAGGTTCATGTAGTCGACAAGTCTATGGACAATGAATTCCGGCATTGCGTTATTGATGCGTCGCGCCTCTGTGGTGAGTCGTGGATAGATGCCATTGTCTTTAGAGTGTTCGATTAGATAGTAAGGATCGACACTTATGCAGTGGCCGCCGACGAGACCCGGCTCAAACGGCAGAAAGTTCCATTTTGTTGAGGCTGCCTTTATAACATCGTGTATATCGACACCCATTGAATTGAATATCTGCGTCATCTCGTTCATGAAAGCGATGTTGACATCTCGCTGGGTGTTCTCCATAATTTTTGCGGCCTCGGCCACTTTGAGCGAGGGTGCTTTGTAAGTGCCGTTATTGAGTACGGAACTATAGAGATTGTCAATCTCATCGGCAATCTCAGGAGTCGAGCCTGAAGTGATCTTTAGGATGTTCTCAACTGTGTGAACCTTATCTCCCGGGTTGATTCGCTCGGGTGAATAGCCCAGATAGAAGCCTTCGTTGAGCTTGAGACCAGACTCGTCTTCAAGTATCGGCGCACAGAATTCCTCAGTGGCACCGGGGTATACTGTGGATTCGAATACGACGATATCACCCTCAGAGAGCATCTTCCCGACAGTGCGCGAAGCATTCTCGACGTCAGACATATCGGGACGATGATGTTTGTCAACCGGGGTAGGGACGGCTACGATATAGACATTGCAGTCTTTCAGATCTTCGATGTCAGCGGTAAGATGAAGACCATTGTCAAGGGCAGCCTTGAATTTTTCTTCACCAACCTCATTAGTGATGTCTCTTCCCGCCAGCAGATTGTCAATACGTGAGTGATTGACATCAAATCCGATAACCGGATACTTCCGGGCAAACAGACATGCGAGCGGAAAGCCTACATAGCCGAGTCCGATTACTCCGATCTTATATTTCTTCATAGTTATATTCATTGTATAATGTATTGGCAATAAAAATTCGTTTAAAGTCCTTCGGCACGAGCGACCTGTGAGGTCTTTGGCGGGTTCCAAGGGTCTTTATATGACGAGAAGAGGAAAAGCTCCTTGGTATGGGCAACTAAGCGGCAAAATCTCAGAAAGTAGCCGGTGTAAAATGTTGAGAGTGGAACATATTTTATCAGCCATGCCTCATCTTTTGGACGCTCAGTGACCATCATAATCACTCCGAAAGCAATGAAATTGAATATGATTCTGATTAAATAGCCGATTGCAAATATTTCAACGATACGATTACTGTGTTCAATGA
>CAMWNL010000246.1 GCA_947175585.1 uncultured Bacteroidales bacterium
TCCATAGTGTCGATTGTCTCCTCAAGATAATCATTGAGATCGCCGATAGAAATTGCACGCAACCCGGTCGACGAACCCTTGACTCCCAACAGCTTCATCAACATCCGCGACAACCAGGTCGAAAACAGCGACAGTGGGTAGAGAAGTATATAGAATATATAAATCGGCAGTGCGAACACTTTCAGAGACCTATTGGGATTGATGCCGAAGATTGTCTTGGGGATAAACTCACCGGCCAGCAGTATGACTCCGGTCGAGATAAGAGTCTGCGCTATCAGTATGAGCGCTTCACTGTGGGTCCAACGTTCAAGCAGCGGTTCAAGCAGCGCGGCGGCGGCCATACCATAGACCACGAGCACTATATTGTTACCGACAAGTATCGAGGATATAAAAAACTCCGAGTTGGCATAAAAGCGGTTGATAATCCGCGCTATAAACCCGCCCTGCTTGACGTCAATCTCCACACGCACACGGTCAGAGGTGACATAAGCCATCTCACAGCCCGAGAACAGAGCCGAAAGCAACATCGAGACCACACCTATTATAACCCACGTCGTTATATCCATAATTTTATTGTTTTACATTTTTAAGCCTGAGCGGTTCAAAATCACCCTTCAGCTGATGCTCTTCGACTGACTGATTAGAGCGAGGAGTCGCCTGACGGCGGCGGTCAGTGGCCTGAGGAGCGACGCTGTCACCACCCTCTGACTGATCGGACGACCCAACACGCTGTCCCGGACGACTCTGCACAGGGAGTATTGCCGTCGGATGATTGATCGTGTAGGCCGTCATATTTTCGTTTGACTCGAAACCATATCCCTCGATAATGCGGTCTGATCGCACGATGTGTATAAATGAATCAGTGTAGACCTTTCTCAGCGCCTGATCCCAGAACAGTTGCTGCGACAGGAATGTATCACGCAGGGTATTGACCATCATTACGTGGCCGTCTAACTGCCACAGACGTTTACGGCTGAAATATATAGCCGAGTCACAGATCATCGTAGCATCAGGATTGAGCTGTAGGTCATACTGTTGCAGACTCAGCCCATCGGGAAACCTCCAGAACGGTTCGCACGCCTCCTCAAACATGCGCCACACGGGTGTTGAGATATGATATCGAGTGTATCCCGAATCCGAGATGAAAGTCTCTACTTCATAGGTTGTCATCGTCGGCGAGTCGTCGCTGACATTGGCCACATAAGAGCGTTCTTTCTCTCCGCAGGCCGCGACCATAATAATCGCGAGCACAATCGCAGGGAGCCGACGCATGCCTGACACACCGCTCTTATAACCTGATTTCGTCATTAATAAATCCTACTTGGGCGGAACCAAAGTTCGTTGATATTGAAACCGAATGTCACGCTGAGATAGTCCTCCTTGATAAGCGGATTGGGATTGGCCTGACGATGTTTCCACTCAAGACCGATATTGATGATAGTCTTAAGAGTCGGCACAGGGAGTCCGAAACCGATTGTAGCGCCATACTCCTTGACGTTGTTGCCCAACACACGGAGATAATCACGATTATAGAAACCGCCGACGCGATACTGTATGCTCTCTATGTAATTACCGCGAAGTTTAGGAGTGAACTGCGCGCCGAGCGCCACTTTATATCGGTCGTTGAGCTGAGAGTCTTTGCCGTCCTGCATCACTCCCTGATATTTTGTTTTACTCCAGGGCTGATAGGTGAAGTCTAACTCCGTGTAAAGGCGCTGATCCCACTCCCAGCCAATACCTGCACCCCAGGTCTCGGCCATAGAAAAATTATCGGCGAGCTTCATACGCTCGGTCTCTACCGGTGCAGCATCCTGAAGGATATCGTAAGCATAAGTTATCGCATTGCCGTGAAAAGCTTTCTTCGGACTGTAGACAAGACCGACATTAAATCTATTTTTGGGTGACACTCTGAAATTATAATGCAGACCGATGTCAAAGCGCCAGTCAGCGACTTCAAATTCGCGCTCAAACAGCGTCGACGAACCTGTACTAGTGTAGGCATAGCTATCATTGAACGTTGTACCGAACAAATAGGCTACATTGACACCCAGTGACAAACCTTTAAAAAGTTTACCTGCCACGCCGACATAAAGCTGATTGATGCTTCCCGATCCCTCGCGCGACACAGAGCCATTATCAATATCACTGCCAAACGCATAACCTACAGACGAGTAAGGAAGGAGTCCGACACTCATGCCCATTCGCCGTCCGATCGGAAACTGCATCGTGATGTAGCTAAGACCGGCACCGGTCTTCTGGTCTGACACATTGCTGCCGTCGACATTTTCTTTCTGCCAGAGATTGGTGATGTCAAAACCCATATCGAAAAGGAATGTGAGCGAATCAACAGCCGCATACGAAGCCGGATTCATTACGTTAATCTGACGGCCGGAGTTCATGGCGTAACCTACTCCACCCATTGTGCGCTGAGCGCCTGATGCGTTGTCACTGAGGATGCCGTAGCCATAACGTGAGTACGGTGTCATGGTGCCGTTCTGCGCACAGATTGACGATACACCCAAAATCTGCAATGCGATGATGCCGAAAAGTAATTTAGATATCTTCATTATAATTCAGTATGCTGTTTAATCCTTTTGATACAAGTTCGTTGTCGACCGAGAGGTCAAATCCTGCACGCCCTGACACAAGGTCGGCCGAACCGCCCGTGAGCACTACTCTGGGGTTTTCGACAGGCAACAGGCTGCGATAGTACCTGAGTTCGGCTACCACACCGCTGATTGCCCCGGAGCGCAGAGCTGTCTCGGTGTCGGTGCCCCATTTCGGACACTCTCCCGACGTCTCGATCAGCGGCAGACGGGCTGTAAAATGATTAAGAGCCTCAAGGCGCATAAAAATTCCCGGAGCGATATTACCGCCGACAAACACTCCGTCGGGCGACAGCACGTCATAAGTTATCGCCGTGCCGCAGTCGACTACGAGCGTCCACTCTCCGCCGACAAGGTCATAAGCGCCTACAACAGCAGCGATGCGGTCCCGTCCGAGAGTCGCCGGAGTAGCGTAGGCGACTTTAATCGGGAGCGGTGTGTCGGCCGTAAGCTCGATAAAACGCTTGCTGCGGGCGGCCATGCGATTACGCGCTTCTCCGTCCGAATCACGAACAGACGAGTATATCGACGCGTCGAAAATTCCGCCACATTCATCAGCGAGAGTGTCGATATCAGCTCCCGTAAGATGACGATAGGCAGCTTCGGCGACAATTCTGTCGTCGTCCCACACTGCTGCTTTAGCCGCAGTGTTACCCTGGTCGATGGTTAGCTTAAGTGCCATACAGTCGGCAAAAATACAAATAAGCACTGAAATAAGATAAAGAACCTTAATTTTTAACTATTAATTAAGACTTTAAGGAGGCCAACCCGGGCCATAACAAGAAAATATCACATATTTTCCGATCGATATCCGATAATGTCCAATACTACGGCTCTAAAATATTCCTTTATCACTTTGCCATAGTTTCAGGCGTTTTACGAATATTATTTCAAAAAAACCACACAAAGTTTGTGATATTTATTACAAAATCACTACTTTTGCAAATTATTACGCATTTTAACTGAAATCTAATGGAAAAAATTGACAATTTGGATCGTAAAATCCTCCAAATCATTATGCGCAATGCGCGAATACCTTCAAAAGACGTTGCTATGGAGTGCGGCGTATCACGTGCGGCCATTCATCAGCGCATCCAACGCCTCATTGATCTCAAGGTCATCATCGGTTCAGGCTATAATGTTAACCCCAAGGTGCTTGGATATGCAACCTGCACATACATAGGCGTTAACCTCGAACGCGGCGCAATGTATCGCGATGTCGTGCCCGAGTTTGAAAAAATCCCCGAAGTAGTCGAATGTCATTTCACCACCGGCCCCTACACGATGCTTATCAAACTTTATGCGCGTGACAACGAACATCTGATGGATCTTCTCAACAACAAGA
>CAMWNL010000247.1 GCA_947175585.1 uncultured Bacteroidales bacterium
CCTCTGAACCGGGATTAAGGTCGTCAGACTGGCAGGCTGTGAAAAGCAAGCCTAAGGCTGTCGCTCCATAAAATAGAGTTCTTTTCATAAAAGTTAAAAATTAAGTTTGTTGGATTATTAGTTATTTGTTTTGTTGTTGATTATTTTATATTTAGGGAATCAGTCGATTATGATGAAGTCGCGTGATGACTGGGGGCCTTCGAGTTCGGCTTTGGTCTGTCGCAGATTGCGCACTTGCTGGAGAGCGGCAGGAGCGTCGGCTACTTTGAGGCGCGCGGCCTGTGAAAGCAGTTGCTCGGCGAGGTCGAAATCGCCCCGGAGCGCGGCAAGCATGCCGCGAGCATAGATGACCGCAGCATCGGTGTCGTCATCGGCGATGCGGTTGAGATAGTAGGCCGCGCGGTCATAGTCACCGGCCGACATGGCGGCGTTGGCGGCGTTGAGGTTGGCGGTCGGATCTGAGGGATACATCCTGACAGCTGTCTCCATGACTTCGGTGAACTCGGGTGAGCCGGGCTGCATGGTCTGCGCAGCGCGATAGAATTCAGAGAGACTGAGTTTCTGAGGCTCGGTGGCCATCACGGCGAGGATTTCGTCGATGGTGTTATACTGGCGGATGATGTAGTCGATCTTATAGTCAGTGTGACGCAGAGCCGGATACCAGTTCTGGAGCATGAAGCGATACTCTGTCGGGTAGTCGGCCTTGATCTTGGCCTCCTTGGGGTCGGGAGCGAGGTCGCTGTCGATGATGGCGAGGATTTCGTCACGGTGGTCGATGTTTGACTCCTCGACAAAGCGACGCAGGCCGGCCCAGTCTTCAGGCTCGTAGGCGGTGGTGATCACGCCTTTGGGGAAACGGTAGAGCTGCTGGATATGATGCTGCAGGGCGTCGGTACGGCCGATAGCGAGCTCGGTGTTGTGTTTATAAGGGGACTCCGGCGACGCAAAGCCTTTGAGACCTACCTCGGTGATGGTGATGTCGGCGTCGTTGCGCACAGAGTCGATGGTCGCCTGAATCTTGGCAAGCTCGACTGTGTTGCGGCGATAGTCGGGATAGATGACCGTCTGATCGACGGGGAAGTCGATGTAGGCGGTCTTCTTAAGTTCGCGAGTCTTGACAGTGTCGCCCACGGGAGCAACGTAATTAAAGGCTGTAGACTTGAACCGAGGCACCGCACGCGGACGCAGGGGAGCGACGCGGTCAACGCCCTCCTCGACAGTGGCGTCGCAGCATCCGCCGACGCGATAGTAGACGCTGAGGGTGGCGTCTTCGTCAAGCCATCCGGCGTCGGTAATCTCGCCTACATACTGCAGGTCTTTAACCGAGCCCTGCTTATATAAATATGGCGGAATATCTTTGTTGCGAAGGTGTGAGTAGTAGATGTTGTGGCCGGCTATGTCGATCTGGTGAAATTCGAGCGCCTCGGTGCTGTCGGCGTTGTGAACGACAGGTATGATCGTCAGCTGACGGTCGCGGCCGACGCTGATATCAGAAAAGTCAAGATCCATGGTGAGACGCACTGATCCGTCGACGCGCTTGACTTTGATGTCAGACACTGGCACACGGCCTTTGACCAGCGAGGTTACCGGAGCGGCGGCGGCCGACGCAGCGACGCCGAGACATATTATCGGGAGAAGTATCTTCTTCATAGGACTGTCAGGGGATTATCAGAATACATAAATAAGATTAAGGGCGGCCTTGGTCGGTCCGACATAGTTGCGCGACACGCCGCTCTCTTTCTTCGTGCCGCAGTGAGCACAGGGGTAGACATCGTAGCGGCGGTAGACATAGCCTAAGCCGATTTCGGCCTCGAAGCTCCAGTGGCGGTTGAGAATCCAGGTGTAACCGTAGGCCAGACCTGCACCGACATACCATCCCTGGAAGCGCTCTTCGCCGAGACGGCTGAGCTGCAGGCCGAGGAAGTCGTGCTTGAGGCCTTTGATGCCGCCGACGTTATACTGTCCGCCGAGGAGATGGGCTCCGACAAAGTGTCCGAAGAATTTCTGACAGAACCAGTAACGGGCCTCGGGCTGGGCGAGCCAGTGTTTCCAGCGTTTGCCGTCGCTGAACGACCAGGCGTTGATATTGCCTGAAAGTTCGACTGTCCAACGGGGTGCCACTCCAACCTCTATTCCGACATTAGGCGACAATGTGGCATCGTAAAGCAGATTGGTTTTAAGAGCAATCTGGCCATCTGCTGACGACCAACTCACGCCAATCAGCAAGCTTACTATCAAGTATTTTAGCTTAGTCATGATAAATTTTAGTGTCATAACTTTATTGTTACTTTTTTCCGAGTGAATGATTTATTATTGTTGTTGATTTCAGACAGCTTCCGATGCCCGCCCGACTATCTTTATGTGACTTTCTCTCTCCTGCGGGCAGTTGCGCAGCACATAGCCCAGCAGACTGCTATAGACCAGACCGTGACGGTGAGCAATGCTTTTGAGCGATTCGGCCGTAGTAGCATACTCCCGGACGGCGTCCTTATATTTCTCTCGCGACGAACAGCCTGACGGAATCAGGTGAGGCGCGTTAGCTTTCAAATATTGACGGAAAACCTCGGGGTTCAGACCATAGTCAGCAGCAACGGCTGAGATAGGCCGTGCATTTACACTGAGGCTCGCTATCGCGGCCGCATATTTTTCGGACGCTTTTGACGAGCGACGATGGTCAATCCGGCCGGCCTCTCCCTGCCATTGTTTCAGATAAGTCCGCAGCCCGGCTACAGACACGCCTGTCTCCCGTGCGATTTCAGGAATTGATTTAAATGTGGTGCGATACAATTCGAGAGCAGGTGCATAACGCTCGACCGTCTCGGGCTTCGGGCCATAAAGACAGCCGTTGCCCGACATTTTTCCGGCCTGATGTGGCGCCGATGAAGCTCGTGCCTCCGAACGCTGTTCTTCCTTACGGGCTATAGTCTCTTTACGATAGAAGCGCATATACTGGACAAGGCCGCCTTTGGACACGCCGCACTTCTCGGCCACCTGGGAAATAGTCAGATCGGAGTTGCGATAGAGTCTGACAGCTTCGTCGTAGTTATCCGCGCTCTCCTTTCGCGCACCGCGGTGAGCGTTGCCTGAAAGCCCCAATCTCTTACGCAGACGTTCGCGTGAAGCTATCACATCGGGATAATGAACGCGGAGCTGAGAAGTCAGAGCTGTCGGGTTGAGACCAAACAGACGCGCAATCCCTGACATATTATATTCAATGTATGCCATATCGCCGGATGCTTCGATCGCATCCTTATATTTAAGATGTGTCTTGAGCGACTGACCTTTCCGGGGTCTTATCTGCAACGGAGCGGCGTCGCTATCCGCGGCATCAAGACCATAGCGATCATATAATAACTGACGATGATTACGACCGATGTGCGCACTCAGGCCTCGCGGTGTGACTCCACAGATTTCAGCTATGGTGCGCATAGGCAAAGCGGTTGTGGCATATAGCTCCACAGCCTCAGCATACTTACGTTCGACGCCGGAGGCCTTTTGGGCGACCTCCTGAACACTCGAATCTAACGTAGCGATCGTTTGACAGTATGTGTTTTTTTGCGCGTTATCCATAACTTTTTCACATCCAAAACTATCTCTAACAGAAAGTTACAAATCGTAATACTTGCAGATTAGCTTGCTAAATACTTCTCTAATTAAGAGATTTACGTTTTACGCGACAAAATTATTCAATGCTTTGGAAATATGCAAATTATAAGTATGGTATTTGTGTGTTTTTTTCATAAATAGAAACTTAAAAAAGGTTAATCCACTGTTCACATCAAGATTTCTTAAGATCAGAACCTTATAAATCAATCGATTGACAACCTTAAATATCTCTTAATTAGAGATTAGTATTCCCCATACTATTTTTTTCCCGTCAAAATCCGCAAATTAATCAATCGAGTAGGTCGGGAAACGAAAGTTTTCTGACCTACTTTCGTTTCCGTTCCT
>CAMWNL010000248.1 GCA_947175585.1 uncultured Bacteroidales bacterium
TTATAATAAAGACGCCATTATTTTCGGGCAGCAGATTATCGTGGATTCGGATTGTCTGTTCTGTTTGAGGAAACTGAGAGGCAATCGCTTCGAAGATTTTCTCAGCATTAACAATTCGCCCCATACCTTTACTTTTAAGAAAGTATGGCTCATCGGAGGGTGGAGTCCATACGATAATCATTCGTTCGCCAATGCGTTCTCGGAGGATAGCGAGTAATGAATCTGTTGCTTCATCAGACGTGGAAAGGATATATCGGACAACGGCTGCATTACTACCGATGGTGGCAAATAGTGTTGCGGCAGGCTCTCCTGTTTCTTTGTCTGCGATGGATATATGCTCGCCTCTGTCAATGGCATTGTCATCTACTGCATTTTTGTAATCGCGCTCGGAATGGAGGACAACTGAGCGATGGGATAGCTCAAGTTTGTGAAAGTCCTCGAAGGTTGGGGATGTTTCAACGAATCGTTCGGATTTTTGAAAGTGGTGGAGCGAAGTATATCGTTGCTCGTCGGCATAAAATATAGTTGAGAATCCGAAGTGGTCGTAAAAGAAATACAAGCGTTCGGATGCTGGAATTAACGAAGCCAGAGCATAACCACGGGTTACAGCTTCTCTAAGAGCCTCGTCAATAAGGCGACTCATGTAGCCTCGACGACGATATTGTTGGGCGGTTGTGCAGCAAGATATATATCCCAAATCTACTGAAGTCTCGCCGAGTTTTAAAGTATAAGGGTCGAGCATCAGACATGCCGCAGGTTGAACACCGTCGTAAGCAATCAGGGCATTTTCATTGCTGTAGACGTTGTTGACAAACCAATCAGTCCACTCTGCAGACTCTTTAAAGCCTGAAGTGAAAAGTTTTTTTACTTCGCTTTTCTTGTCCATGGTTAATTATTGTTTATTGGGGTGGATGGATTCCGGCTTGGTCTTAATATCAGTCTTAAAGATGATGAAGATGTGAAATATGCCCATATCCAATTTATGAGTACTACGGCTTTGTTGCGCATGCCCAATAGGCTCATAAGATGGACAGCCATCCAGACAATCCATGCAAACCAGCCCGCGAAATGAAATTTATGGAGATCAACGACGGCGTGATTTCGACCGATAGTCGCCATAGATCCTTTGTCATTGTAGACGAAAGCACGTTTCTTAGACGGATTATTTAAATTTTCGGCCAAACGATTACCCTGCTGGATTGCTACCTGAGCCAATTGAGGACAGCCTCGCGTCCAGACCTCATCTTCGTGATATGAAATATCGCCGATTGCATAAATATCGTCAGTCCCATCGACTTTGTTGTATTCATCTACAGCTAATCTTGCACCCGGACGCGGCTGAGGTGTGAAGCCTGTGAACTTAAAAGGTTCTGCCGTGATTCCGGCAGTCCATACCAAAGTGTCTGCCGCTATGGTGTCTCCGTCGGTAAAAGTAATGATGCCGTTTTCATCATAAGATTTCATCGTCTTGTTGAGTTTCACCTCGACCATTAGTTTTTGCTGAAGATCGCGTAAGGCATCGGCTGATGACGATTCGCTCATGGTGCGGAGAAGTCGGTCTGAACCTTCGATGAGAATAACTTTGACCTCATCGGGAGAGATTGTCGGATACTCGCGAGATATGACATATCTCTTCATCTCTCCAAGTGCTCCGGCTACTTCAACACCTGTCGGTCCACCGCCTATCACCGCAAAAGTGAGTAATCGACGGCGTCGCTCAGGATCAGTTTCGATTGCAGCGCGTTCGAGCCGAAGCAATATTTCATTACGTGTGCGGATAGCCTGAGAGGTTGATTTCAAAGTGCAGACTCTCTGCTGTAAGTTTTCAATACCGAAGAAATTATTGGTGGTTCCGGCTGCAATGACCAAGATATCATAGGGGATGGTCTCGAACTCTGTCGTAACGGTTTTTGTGAGAGTGTCAATTGTCTTGACTTCACCATAATTGAATTTGCAGCCTTGCATTTTCCTGTTGCGCATTTCGCGACGCACAGGAAACGATATGCTGGTAGGGTCCAAACCACCCGACGCAACTTGATAAAATAGTGGTGGGAAGCTATGGAAGTTGTTACGGTCGAGGATCAGAACATCGTATTTTGACTTGTCAATCTTCTTGCAGAATGATAGGCCCCCGAAGCCTGCACCGATGACTATTATTTTTTGTTTGGTTTCCATTTGAATCCGCTTTTAGAATCATTTATTCCTCGCTTTGGATTGGCAGAGGTTTGAGAGTCATCAATTCTTTACCTGTTGTGCTGAGGAGCATTACTCTCCCTTCCGAACCTTGTATAGCGCTTGCCGCATCTTCAAGAGCCAGCAGGATGGCTGATTCCTGATCCATGTTTGGACATGCCATTCTTGTAGTCGCGAGATTGCTGAAGTCAATTGCGTTTGACTTGTCGGGATTGATGAAAAGTTGGCCGTTGAAGAAGTTGCAGCCGGTGTTGCCGTGTACTTTTAATTCGGCGATGTCGATGAAAAGGGTGGCATCTTCGCTTTCGATTTTCTTGCCGCTCACAGATACTATCTGCCAGTTGCCGTTTAAGAATTCCATATTATGTTTCCGTGCGATTAATAGGTCTGTTCCTTTTGTGTTTGATATTGTAAGATAACTTTCGTGTCCGAGTTCGCTGATTTTAGCGACGACGGATTCAGCCCCAGACAATGCGGAAGTTATTGGTCCTTCATAATCGGTTTCGGGACACATTTTCATTGTTGACAGCACGTTGCCAAACTTTATGATATTCCCGTCATCCAGTGTAAATGTACCGTTAAGGACATTGCAGCCGTTTGAGGCATAAAATTTACCTGTAGATTTCTCAAATGTCAGGTATGGCATTTCATCTATGGTCTCAATGCTTTTACCTCCGGCCGACACAATTATCCATTCGCCATTCAGCCTATCGGAAATATCGCTGCCGGCGTTTTCGCCTTTTTCCGTATTGGCAGAATTTGATTGATCTGTTGATTCTGTTTTGGTTTGAGTTTTACTGTCTTTTTGTGTAAACTTATTTATTGTTGAACAAGAGCTCATTGTTGCAATTGCTAAAGCTGCTATCAGAAGTTTGGATGATTTCATAAGTTGAAACGGTTTGGATATGTTATGTAATTGTTCTTTTTTATAACAAGCGTTGCTCGGAAAAAGTTATAGATTTGTCTAAAAACAAGCTGATAAAAACAAAGGCTGCCTGCAGTTTCTGCGGCAGCCTTTTGCTGTAATCGTTAAGCGAGCGCTTTGTGGCGGCTTACTTGCGGATACCAAGCTCTTTTTGAGCGATGATAGCGCGGTAGCGGTTGATGTCTTTCTTTGCAAGATAGTCAAGAAGACGACGACGCTTACCTACCAACATCTTAAGAGCGCGCTCAGTTGTATGATCTTTGTGATTTGACTTAAGGTGTTGAGTCAAATGAGCGATACGGACCGAGAATAATGCAATCTGCGCTTCAGGTGAGCCAGTGTCAGTCTTGCCCTTACCGTACTTCTCGAAGATCTGTACTTTTTCTTCAGAATTTAAATGCATTCTTACAGATTTTATTGGTTAGTAAATAATTTGGTTTGCGGCTGCAAAGGTATGAAAATAATTCTATATGTTAAAATTTTTTCATGTAATTATTTAATCTAACGCCTAATTTCTTACAATTAGTCGATAGTATTACGCTCTTTAACCGGATTGCGGAAGAAAATCTTGTGGTCAACATACTCCTGAGCTGCGATAAGGGTGGGTTTGGGCAGCTTTTCGTAGTAACGTGAGATTTCAATCTGTTCGCGGTTTTCTGAAATTTCTTCGAGGTTATCGTTGAGAGATGCGAATTCCTGGAGCTTCTTTTCGAGATCGTGTTTCATTTCGCCTGCAATTTGATTTGCACGCTTGGCGATGATGCACACTGTTTCATAGACGTTGCCGGTGTCTTCGGAGAGTTTAATCATGTCACGGGTGACAGTGT
>CAMWNL010000249.1 GCA_947175585.1 uncultured Bacteroidales bacterium
CCACAGTATGTCATGGTTACCCCACTGGATGTCGAAATTATGATAGTCACAGATTGTGTCCATGATGATGTGGGCTCCCGGACCGCGGTCATAGATGTCACCGACGATGTGGAGACTGTCGATGGCGAGACGCTGGATGAGATTACACATCGCAATGATAAACGCATCGGCGCGACGGGTGGAGATAATCGTCGAGATAATCTGGTTGAAGTAGGCGTGTTTATTAGGATCGGCCTCGGTTTCGTGGAGAAGTTCCTGGATGATATAGCTGAAGTCTTTGGGCAACGCCTTGTTGACTTTTGAACGGGTGTATTTCGATGATACGCTCTGACACACTTTGACGAGCCGGTTGAGCGTGATCTCATACCACTCGTTCATATCGGATTCGTCGGCCTTGACGAGCTCAAGTTTTTCCTGAGGATAGTAGATGAGAGTGCAGAGGTCTTTCTTCTCCTGCTCGCGGAGCGTGTTGCCGAATATTTCGTTGACCTTTCGCTTGACTGTGCCCGAAGCGTTTTTCAGCACATGCTGAAATGCCTCATATTCGCCGTGGACGTCGGTCAGAAAGTGTTCGGTGCCCTTAGGCAGGTTGAGGATGGCTTCGAGATTGATGATCTCTGTGCTTGCAGCCGCAATCGTCGGAAAAGATCTCGACAATAGTGTTAGATAGCGCAGGTCGGATTCGAGTTCGGCTGTGGAGTAGTGGATGTGAGGAGGTATATTGCTCATAAATAATTATTTTTCAGGTTTAAAAAATAAGCATGCGTCACCGTAGCTCAGGAATCTGTAATCACTGCTCAGAGCGTGATCATAGACTTTGCGCCACTCAGGGCCGATAAAGGCCGACACGAGCAGCAACAGTGTCGACTGAGGCTGATGGAAGTTTGTAATCATGCCGCTGACGATATGGTAGTCATATCCGGGGGCTATGATGATGCGCGTTGAAGCGACAAGGGCTGTCATGTCATGCTTTCGCAGCCAGTCGGCGAGGCAGGCGAGAGCCTCGGCGGTGGTCAGCTGTGGGTGGGCCGGGTCATAAGGATACCACTGCGGCAGTTCGCCTGACCATCTGTCCTGATAGATCAGGCATCCGATGTGGTAAAGACTTTCGAGTGTGCGCACCGATGTCGTGCCGACGGCAATAATTCTCTTACTGCCGTTGGCGGCGATATCTCTCAGTTCGTCAATGAGGTCGCGGCTGACAACGATAAACTCGCTGTGCATGGCGTGGTCGCCTATCTGATCGGCCTTGACGGGCCGGAATGTGCCGGCGCCGACATGGAGAGTCACTTCGCGGCGACCTATGCCACGGCGGTCAACAGCTGCGAGCACATCGTCAGTAAAGTGGAGTCCGGCGGTCGGAGCCGCTACCGAGCCCTCGATGCGGCTGTAGACAGTCTGATAGTCGTCGCTGTCGGTCGCCTCGGTCGCGCGGTTGAGGTAGGGCGGTATCGGTATCTCGCCGGCGGCTGAGATGATTTCGGAGAATGTCACTGACGTATCGTCCCAGGCAAATGCGACGGTCGACCCTGCATCACTGCGCTCCAGACGCGTGGCTGTCAGTCTCAGACGGCGTCCGTCAGACAGGGTGACAGCCCCTTCGAGCGAGCCTTCTTTCCATCTCTTGGAGTTGCCGACAAGACATTGCCACGAACAGCCTGACGTGGACGCGAAATTGAGCGCATAGTCAGCCGGAGAGGCCGGTTCGAGACAGAATATCTCAATCAGGGCTCCTGACGGTTTGCGGAATCGCAGGCGAGCGTTGATGACACGGGTGTTGTTGTAGACGAGCAGTGAGTCAGAGTCAAGCAGTCCGGGGAGATCCGTGAAACGGCGGTCGCTGAGCTCGCCGGCGGCGTTTCTGACCAACAGGCGGCAGGCATCGCGCTGAGCGAGCGGATGCTTGGCGATTTTATCATCAGGGAGAGGATAGTTATATTCTTTGATATCTATATTTTTCGGATTCATTGTCTGAGTTGATTGTCGGCAAAATTAACTAAAAAATGCCATGTTCCGTATATAAACAAAAATAAAGCCTATTTGATGCGTTCGAAGCGCGGCAGACGTTCGAGTGGCACATCTGAGAGGGTGTAAGTGTGTCCGCCTTTATATACCTTACCGAGATCGTCGCGCCAGCGCCCCCGGGGCAGTCTGACAGTGCGTGAGTTTCCGGCACTGGTGATCGGAGCAATCAGCCACTTGTCACCGAGCATATACTGGTCTTTGATGTCTTCAAAGCCTTCGTCGGGAAACGAATACGCCATGTGGCGCACAATAGGAGTGCCGTCAGACGCTGTTTTCGCTGCCATCTCAAGTATATAATCTGACAGGCTGCAATGGAGCAGGGCATAGCTGCGGCAGATGTCAAGGTCGTGTTGGCTAAGGATACGCCACGGTGCGACAGAAAATTGCATCATCGGCATGGCTGAGTGAATCTGACACGACCTGATTATCAGCGAGGGGTCAAATGAACCGGCATCGACGTTGAGAAATGATGTGTACTCTCCGCCGCCTATCATGTCGGGGCAGGCGTAAGAGTGACCGAGCAGGGCGGCCGAAATCATACATGGCACAAGGCGGCTCACACCGTCCCACGAATACCGTTTGTCGCCGAGCCGCTGCACGAGAGCCTGATTGCCCATCTGCCAGCATGCACGCAGTTCGTTGTATGGAAATTCTTTAGCTAACTGAGCCCATAATTTGGTCTGAGATGTGTCGTATGATTTTTTATCATAGACCTCGACCATCTCGGCTGTGTAGCGCTCCGGATCGCCGGCATCAAACTTGAAGCCGTCTATGCCATAACGCTCCTGCAAGCCTGTAAGTTTATCCTTAAGATGGCGCCGGGCATCAGGGTTGCTCAGATCATAGCAAGCCGAGTAGCCGTTCCACCATTGCAATATGGCCATTTCATTGCTGCCTCGCGCTTTGACGAGATAGTTGAGAGCGTTAAGGTCACGGGCTTCTTTACAGTCAGGAGACACAAACGGGCAGACCCATAGCATGACTTTGAAACCCATGTCATGGAGCGAGTCGACCATTTCTTTGGGCGAAGGGAAGCGGTCAGGACGAAATTCGAAAACTCCGTAGTCCTTTTGCCAGTTGTCATCAATCATCAGTACACCCGGCGGAAAACCGTGGTCGATGATATCCCTGGCATATTGGAGTATATCGGCTTGATTCTGATTATACATCAGCTCGATCCACGTGTTATAGATGGGTGCGGTGAAAAATTCGAATGGTGGCAGGGCGTTGTCGGGCGGAAAAAACAGCCGGCTCGCCTCGCCGTAGGCTCCTCGCAGCGATGCCTCCGGAGCAGAACCTAAGACCGGTTGGCCGGCGGAAGTCTCGATATTGACGCCGGTGCTGTCAAACGATATTTTCATCGGTGAGTCGGCCCAGATGTAACGTCCCCGGTTGGAGAGCAGCAGCGGTGATGTCTGGTTGTTGTAATTTGATATTCGCTGGTCTATGACGGCGTCAGACGGAGAGAAGGGCATCCACGGTCCGAGTTCGGTAGCCGCACCCCACCATTTTTCGCCTTCAAGATATGGCACCTTTGTCGCTGACTGAGCGAAACAGCAAGCTGAAATTAAAAGAGAAAGAGTGGTCAGACCTGTAACTTTCATTTGTTTTCTTATTGATTATCGACAAAATTAGCTAAAAAAAGCCAATATGCGGCGAAAATCAATGTGTAAAGTCGTGAGGCGGTTTCAAGTCTCATTGAAAAATCGTATCTTTGTAAGCTAAAAACATTGATTCTATGAATTTTTCTATGGTTTATAAAAAATACTTTTCATGGTTTATGGCGCGTGTGGCGCTTGTTGTCGCTTTAACAACGGTAGTGTCTTCTTGTGATTCTGACGAGCCTGAGGTTCCGGCCGGGCCCGAGGATCCCACACCCGGACGCACAGTCTTGGTCTTTATGCTTTCGGCGAGCAA
>CAMWNL010000250.1 GCA_947175585.1 uncultured Bacteroidales bacterium
GTAGAGGGGTGACTGGTCGATGCGGAGACCGTCAATGCACTCATAAGTGTCAGCAAGGAGCTGAGAGGGGAAACGAACAGATGAGCCGCCGGCTGTACGCGATGTGTGGCCATAGCGTGTGCGGTGAGTATGGCGGGTTTCGTTTGTTCCATCGGGAGTGTATTCGAGTTCCCAGAGCATTTCGCTGCGCACGTCGGCTTTCTTCTGACCATCAAGGGTGAAGAGGTCTGCGAAGTTAGTGGCAAGCTGGCGGTGCTCCATTACCTGCTTGGCGGCGTCGGCCGCAATCTGGAAATACTTCTGGCCTTCGCCACCGAAATCGAGGCTGCCTGCAAACAGAGCGAAACGAGAGAGCAGAGCTGCAGCTGTCGAACGGTCAACGCGTCCGCGTTGAGCGCCTGTCCAGGCAAGTGCGTCAGATTCCACGATTTCAGAAAGTTCATTTATCAGATAATCTGCAATTATCTTTTTATCAGTGCGACCGGCCTGATACTCGTCGGGAGTAACCGATGAGGTGAAGAACGGAATGTCACCGAACGTAGTCATCAGATTGTAATAGGCATAAGCCCTTAACACTTTGGCCTCAGTGAGATGCTGACGATATGAATCAGGCATTTCGCTGAGATCGGTTGCAGCTCCATCAATCACAGTGTTGGCTCTGCCAACAATATTCCAGTGGCCTGACCAATAGGACCTGACATAAGATTGGTCGGGAGTGAGACCGCCACCGGCACCAATTGTAGTATTTTCAGATTCCTGAAGAGCGTATGCTGTGTACACGTCCTGAACCATAGTAGGCGGCACAGCCCAGTTTAGATCAAAGGGTACAAGACGGTAGACACCGTTAACGCCTTCTTCCAGACCTTTCTCGGTTTTGAAGAAACCGTCTGAGTCGTAGGCGGCGCTATGCCTGTCGAGGAAATCAGAGCAGCTTGTCAGCGAGATTAGCGTCGCAGCTGCTGCCCACATATATATATTACGTTTCATTACTGTTGATTAAAATTCTAAGTTTACACCAAAGAGGAATGTTTTATTGAGAGGATAGCAGCTTGCGCCTGAGGTAGTCTCGGGGTCAAAGCCTTTGTAGAAGTTGCTGCCGCGGAGGGTGAGGAGATTCTGCGCGCTGGCATAGAAGCGTACACGCTCGATATAGGCTGCATTTGTCCACTTTTTAGGCAGTGTGTAGCCGATAGTGAGGTTCTTCAGACGGCAATAGGCCGCGCTCTTGAGCCAGAAGCTTGAGAACATATTGTTTTGACTCGAACCGTTAGGATCCTGAAGGAGGAGCGGATACTTGGCATTGGTATTCTCGGGAGTCCAGGTATCAAGCTGATGCTTGTAAATTGTGGCATTACCGAGGAGCGGACGAGAACCGCCGCCTGAATAGTAAACGTCTTTCTGGCCGACACCCTGAAGCATTGCAGAGAAGTCAATACCCTTCCAGTCAAGGCCTAACTGAAGACCGAATTCGAAGTGAGGACGGCTGTCGCCTATGATCTTACGGTCTTCGAGGTTGATGACACCATCACCGTTAAGGTCTTTATACTTCACGTAGCCGGGACGGATGTTGTCGCGCTCGCCATAGACGGCATTGATATACTTGTCATCTGCATCTTTAGCGTAAATTTCTTCCTCAGACTGGAAGTAGCCGTCGGCCACATAGCCATAGTAGTTGTTATACGACACACCTTCGGCAAGAAGGCTATTGCCAGACTTGTTACCGTTGCCGTAGAGTTTCAACACCTTGTTGCGGTTATCGGAGAGGTTACCCTTGATATAGTAGCTTACGTTACCGACGCGGTCGTTCCAGCCGAGCGAGAGCTCCCAGCCCTGGTTACGCATTGAACCTGCATTTTCATAAGGAGCGGGCAGACCGCCGACAAACAAGGGGAGTGTGAACTGCTGGAGCATGTCCTCGATGTGACGGTAATAGAAGTCAAATGAACCGTTAAAACGGCTGTTAAAAAGGCTGAAGTCTACGCCGACATTGCGTTGAATTGATTTTTCCCAGTGAATCAGAGGGTTAGACATCTGAGTCTGAGCTACGCCACTGACAAAACTCTTGTCAAACCAGTAGCCATAGGCGAGTCCGGGAGAGATAGGTGCGATATACGGGAACCAGCTACCGATACTTTCGTTACCGAGTTTTCCGAAAGAACCTCTGATTTTAAAGTTATTGACAATATCGCGAATCGGTTCCCAGAAATTTTCCTCTGAGATACGCCATCCGGCCGAAACCGAGGGATAAAATCCCCAGCGCTGTCCGGGAAGGAATCTTGATGTGCCGTCATAGCGGCCAGAAACCTCGACAAGATAACGGTCAGCATAGATGTAGTTGAGACGGAAAAGATAGCCGAGTCGGGCCCATTCGAGACTGTATGAGCTGTTGGCAGCGGTTGCTGCATCGCCGTGCATTATATCTTCATAACCGTCGTAGTAGTAGCCTGAACGTTTGGCTGTAAGAGATGAGCTCTGGAATTCCTCGCTCTGAAAACCAATCATTGCCTTAACGAAGTGTTTTTCGGCAAAAGTGTTTTCATAGGTAGCTGTTACGTTAAACTGTTTACGGGTCTCCATGCTGCGCTCTTCGCTGGCAGCTTTTTCAGCAGTGGGGAATGTGCCTTTGTAAGCGCCACCTTCATATTCTTCGTAGGTGTCGGCAAACACTTTGGTGCGTCCGTCGTTACGTTTCCAGTTATACTGGCCTAAGATAGTCATGCCCTTAAACGGTGTGATTGTAGCCGAGAGTCGTGCAGAATACTCTGGTGCGATACTCTTTGAGCTACCGCCGGCATAGATTGTCGCAATCGGGTTGTTGCCCTGAAGGCCGTAGCCCCATGTGCCGTCATTGTTGATAGCCGAAAGTGTCGGTGTAAAGGTCATGGCATAACCGATAAGAGTGTTGGAACCACTGATAGGGCTCACGACATCTGACTGACGGACGCTGATATCTGCTCCGACTGAAACCCACTTGTTAATGGTAAGGTCACCGTTGACACGGAGGTTAGTGCGCGAAAATTCATTGTTCGGCACCATACCTTCCTGCTTGTAGTAGCCGGCAGAAGCAAAGACACGGGCAAGTTTGTTACCGCCGCTGACGCTTACAGAGTAGTTCTGTGCGAGAGCATCTTTCTTCATGATAAGATCACGCCAGTCGGTATCATAAAGCGAGACGTTGTCAGCACCCTCAGTAAGATATCTATTGATAATATCGCCATAGATCGCGTCCTGATCGTTGTTCAGACGCGCCTGGTCTACTGCCTGAAGATAAGTAACAGCGTCGACTGGTTCGGGCATTGTGGTAGGTTTGTTCCAACCTATGTAGCCGTTGAAAGACACCTTAGCTTTGCCGTCAGCACCGCGCTTTGTGGTGACGAGGATGACACCGTTTGACGAGCGTGAGCCATAGATTGCAGCTGACGCACCGTCTTTAAGCACAGATATTGACTCTACCTGATTAAGGTCAATACGGTTAAGGTCGCCTTCAACACCGTCGATGAGCACCAGCGGAGCTGAATCAGACAGCATTGATCCGATACCGCGGATACGCAGCGACGCACCGTCGCCGCCGGGGGCACCTGATGACTGGATTGCTGTAAGACCCGGCACGAGACCCTGAAGGGCCGAAGATCCGTTGGATACATTACGTCTGATGATTTCCTCACTGCTGACACTCTGTACCGAACCGGTGAGGTTGATTTTTTTCTGCGTACCGTAACCAACGACAACCACATCATCAAGAGTATTGTCTGCCGGCTTCATGACGATGTTGTGGACACCGGCTGAACTAACCTTGACCTGAGCCGGTTGCATGCCGACGTAATCAAAAGTCAGGGTTGCAGGAGCAGAAAGCGTTATAGAATAGTTGCCGTCAATGTCTGTTATGGCGGTAGCTTTACCTGGATTAGCCTTGATT
>CAMWNL010000251.1 GCA_947175585.1 uncultured Bacteroidales bacterium
CCCATTATTGACGCGAGTGTGGCGGCTGTCAGCGGTTGAACGTAGCTGTACATCGACACAGTTGTAGGCTTGAGTCGCTGTTGGGCGAATATCATGAAAAGATAGGAGAGGAATGTCGGGAAAAGGATGATATATATGAGGCTCATCATAACGGATGTATCCAGACCGGCGAAGTCCACAGCAATAAGGTCTGACATGGCGAATGGTGTCCACGTCACCGCCCCGAATAGAAATAGCCATTTCATCAGTGTGAACGGATGATAACGGCTGATAATGCCTCTGAACATTGTAAAATAAACTGCCGCGCATATCTGCGCTCCCATACACATCAGATTGCCAAGCATAGGATTGGATGCCATTGCCGCTGTTGAGCCGTCGCGTGAAGCAAAAGCGAGCAGTAAGGCGCCTCCAAGACCAAAGGCAACACCGCTGACCTTAAGCAAAGTCATCGGCATAGCGATAAATATTGCGGCCAGAAGCATAGTGAATACCGGAGTCATGGTTGTCATCACAGTTGCTTCAAAGGGCGTTGTGAAGCCTATGCCAACAATGTAAAGGCCCTGATTGGCAGAAATTATAAGTACAGACATCAGCAGTATGACGGCGATATCTGACCTGGCAATGCGTCCGTCACCTGTGACTTTAGACGGGAGCAACCACCCGGCGAGCCAAAAGACAATGGCGCCTCCGACGATGCGTATCGCCGAAAGCGCCAATGGCGTAATTGCCCCTGAAAGCATGATATGCTTTGCAATAGGGCTCATCGCTCCCCAAAATACCGCAGCCAGCAGCATTGCTACATGACCGGGCAGTCGTCGGGGTGCGGCATTTATTTTTTCAGACTCCATTCCCATCCGTCCTTAGTATCCTTGACATCGAAACCGATTTCTGAGAGTCGATTACGGATAAGGTCAGAGGTTGTCCAGTCTTTATTGCGCTTAGCCTCCGATCGAATTTCAAGCAAGAGGTCAACGGCGTCTTCAAACGGTTTTGCGGCCGAAGTGTTGGCGCCAGAGTCAAGACCTGTCGCCGCGTCAGGAAGAATACCGAGGATTTCGATCATAAATGTGTCCATCAGAGCCTTGAGAGCATCGATGTCTGCCTGAGAGGCGTCGGCTTTGCCGTCGTTGATCTGGTTGATGATCTTGCATGCCTCAAATAGCGCGGCAATGACCATCGGAGTGTTGAAGTCGTCGTCAAGAGCGTCGTAGCATTGCTGCTCGATGGGGGCTATGTCATGGACGGGCTTGTCGGTATTGGGCTTGAGATCGCGCAGGCGACGATAGGCATCGAGCATGCGGTGGAGTGCTTTTTCAGCACCCTGAAGAGCCTCATTGCTGAAATCGACCGTGCCGCGATAGTGAGCCTGAAGGATGAAGAAACGGATAGTCATCGGCGAATAAGCCTGCGTCAGCAGCGGATGTGAACCGTTGAAAAATTCGTCGAGAGTGATAAAGTTGCCCAACGATTTGCCCATCTTCTTACCGTTGATGGTAATCATGTTGTTGTGCATCCAGTACTTCACCGTAGGCTCGCCGTTATGAGCCACAGACTGAGCTATCTCGCAGTCATGGTGGGGGAACTTGAGATCCATGCCTCCACCGTGTATGTCGAAATGGTTGCCGAGATACTTCTCTCCCATAGTCGAGCACTCAAGATGCCAGCCCGGAAATCCTTCGCTCCAGGGTGACGGCCAATGCATGATATGCTCGGGGGCTGCCTTTTTCCAAAGTGCGAAGTCGGCGGGATTGCGTTTCTCGTTCTGGCCGTCAAGTTCACGTGTTGTTGCGAGGAGCTCGTCGATGTTGCGACCTGAAAGACGTCCGTAACCGTAATCACGGTTAAATTTAGGCACATCAAAGTAGACCGAACCGTCGCTCTCGTATGCATAGCCGCTGTCGAGAATCTTCTTTATATATTCAATCTGCTCGATGATGTGCCCCGATGCGTGAGGTTCGATTGACGGGGGGAGCACATTGAGCGCGTCCATTGCCTTGTGGTAGCGGTTGAGATAATACTGCACCACTTCCATAGGCTCAAGTTGCTCGATACGCGCTTTCTTGGCGATCTTGTCTTCGCCGTCATCCGCGTCATGCTCAAGATGGCCTACATCAGTGATGTTGCGTACATAACGCACCTTGTAGCCCAGATGCTTCAGATAGCGGTTGACGATGTCAAAGGTAATGGCCGGACGCGCGTGGCCGAGATGGCCGTCGCCGTAGACCGTCGGACCGCATACATACATGCCGACAGCGCCTTCGTGAATCGGCACGAATAGCTCCTTGTTGCGGGAGAGAGTGTTGTAGATAGTCAGGTTGTGAGGCTTCATAACTGACTCCGGTTATGCCATAAACGGGTTGGGGAGATCGTTGCCGTTATTGTTGTTGCCCTGATTTTTCGGAGTTTTGTGCTTGATTTCACCAAACATGTTTTCGTATTTAGCGATATTATCGCGGAGTGCGAAAAGCACGTTTTTAGCGTTTTCAGGAGTCATGATGATGCGGCTCTGAACCTTAGCCTGAGGCATGTTGGGAGCTACTGACACGAAGTCGATGAAAAATTCGTTGGCAGAGTGCGCGATGACTGCGAAGTTAGCATAGTGACCGGCAGCGATTTCGGGAGTGAGTTCAACTTTGAGTTCTGTTTTATTTTCGTTTGCCATAATTGATTGATTTTTATGATTAATATTATTGATTATTGGTCTTGTTAAGTGTCACGGTTTTGGAGCCGGAAGCGGTCTGGTAGCTGATGGTGACTCCTTTACAGGTTTCGCGGAGCCATGCATCGCTAAGATTGAATGACGCGTAGAGCTGATGGGGATAACCTATGCCGCTGTCACCTTCGAACACGAGATAAAGCCGAGGATATTCGTCTTCGAGGGTATTCTCGTCGGCTGCGAGACAGAAACGGGTAATCTTCGAGTCGTAGTCGCCTTGCGCCCATACGTCAAGATACTCTCCTGAGCGTGTCATACTTGTCATCTTGACAGGAGAGGAAGGCCATGACTGGATAGTTGCCGGAGACTGGGGCTCAATGTCACCCGTGACAATCATGGCTATGCCGTAGAGAGTTATTGATCCGCTTTCATAAGGAGCCTGGCCGCCTGACGGAACATACTGAATCAGCACGCGAGTGTCGGGCTTAAGCTTTGAAGTGTCAATCTTCACAGCTGCGGTTAGGGTGATCAGTGGGGAGTCTCCGTTTTTACGCAGAGTAAACACCGATCCGTTGTCAGACGTACTGACAAAAGTTGCGAAATCTATGCATATATCGTCAGGATAACCGCCATAGTCATTATTGCCGCTACACGACGTCGCCATCACGCCGCAGAGAACTATGGCGAGTAGGGCAAATAACGATATTTTTAATTTCTGTTTCAGCATAAAAGAGTAGGAGAGGGTTATTTTATGGTTAGACGGCCTATGCGTCCGTCCTCCATGTGGACTATACGGTCGCTGTCTGCAGCCAGCCGTTCGTCATGGGTGACGATGACGAATGTTGCGCCCATTTCGTCGCGAAGATCAAAAAACAGTCGGTGGAGTTCATTTCTGTTTTTTGAGTCGAGACTGCCTGTGGGTTCATCAGCGAGCACAACCGATGGACTGTTGACAAGAGCACGTGCAACTGCCGCGCGCTGACATTCACCTCCCGAAAGTTCCGACGGACGGTGATTGCTTCGTTCCGACAAGCCGAGACGTTTTATCAGCAGATCGGCGCGTTCAAACGCCTTTTGGCGTGTCACGCCACCGATAAGAGCCGGCATTGCTCCATTTGCACGCAGCGAAAACTCGGTAAGAAGTTGATGAAATTGAAAAACAAAGCCAATGTTGCGGGTGCGGCATGGCGATAAGTGTGAATCAGAGAGCGTAAAGACATTTTCGCCGCTATAACTCACGGA
>CAMWNL010000252.1 GCA_947175585.1 uncultured Bacteroidales bacterium
GCATCAAGCTGAGCCTGATGCTGCATTGCATCGCCGGCAAAAACAATCTCTGCCTGATCTACACCAAAAATCAGGTTAACAAAGGAGACGAATACCGGCAACAGATGCATAGAGATATCAGCAACCGCGACGCTGTTTGGCAGCCTGAAGGGTATTGAGCATAAGACTGCAGATTGTCATCGGGCCGACACCACCAGGCACGGGTGTGATAAATTCACACTTGGGAGCAACGTTTTCGAAGTCGACGTCGCCACATAGACGGAAGCCGCTCTTACGCGAAGCATCAGGCACACGGGTCGTACCCACATCAATGACAGTCGCGCCGTCTTTTACCATATCTGCAGTAACAAATCCCGGCTTACCAAGCGCTGCAATGATAATATCAGCCTGACGTACAATCTCAGGCAGATTGGCTGTGCGGCTATGGCAGACAGTCACGGTCGCATCACCCGGATTACCCTTCTGCATCAGTAGTGAAGCAACAGGCTTGCCCACTATATTGCTGCGACCGATTACAACCACATGTTTGCCACAGGTATCAATATTATAACGACGGAGAAGCTCGATAATACCTGCAGGTGTCGCAGATTTAAATCCGGGCAAACCGATAGAGAGGCGACCTACATTGACGGGATGGAAACCGTCGACATCCTTATCAGGATTAACAGTCTCGATCACACGCTGTTCGTCAATATGCTTCGGTAAAGGCAATTGAACTATGAAGCCGTCAATCTCAGGATTATCATTGAGTTTGCGAACCTCTGCCAAGAGTTGCTCTTCAGTGATATCGTCTTCAAAACGGAGGAGTGTTGATTCGAAGCCACACTCTGCACACGATTTTACTTTATTAGCCACATAAGTTTCACTGCCACCGTCATGGCCGACTAAAATTGCCGCAAGGTGAGGACGACGAATACCTCTGGCCGTCATATCAGCAACCTCTGCCGCAATTTCCTGTTTAATTTCCGCTGCGGTCTTTTTACCGTCTATTAATTGCATTGTAAATTGTCTTTTAAAGTGTTGGATAGAGATATTTATCAGCGGCGTTTAGCTTTACGCATCTGCTGCATCATTTTCATCGGATTTCGCATTGTGGTAGCCGCACGCATCATCTTGCGCATATCTTCAAATTGCTTCAAGAGACGGTTGACATCCTGAGCTGAAGTTCCGGAACCTTTGGCGATACGCTGACGACGGCTGCCGTTGATTATCTCCGGATGTTCACGTTCGTAAGGCGTCATTGACATTATTATTGCCTCGATCCCTTTAAACGCATCGTTATCAATCTCAATATCGCGGATAGCCTTGCCTACGCCCGGTATCATTGATGCGAGATCCTTAATGTTACCCATCTTCTTGATCTGCTGAATCTGCTTCAAGAAGTCATTAAAAGTAAACTGATTTTTACGCAGTTTAGCCGCAATTTCTGCTGCTTCTTTCTCATCATACTGCTGTTGCGCTTTCTCGACGAGTGAAACGATGTCACCCATACCGAGAATACGGTCAGCCATACGTGAGGGATGGAATGCATCCAGTCCGTCGAGGCTCTCGCCGGTACCGACAAACTTAATAGGTTTGTCAACAACGCTTCTGATCGAAAGAGCCGCACCACCGCGAGTATCACCGTCGAGCTTGGTCAGCACTACACCACCGAAATCAAGTCGGTCGTTGAATGTTTTCGCAGTGTTGACAGCGTCCTGACCGGTCATCGCATCGACGACAAACAAAGTTTCAGTCGGACGGATAGCATTCTTGATAGCCTCGATCTCATCCATCATCTGTTCATCAACGGCCAGACGTCCGGCTGTATCGACGATCACAAGATCATGGCTGTTCTTCTTGGCAAACTCAATCGCATTTTTTGCTATTTCGACAGGGTTCTTGTTACCATCTTCAGTATATACCGGCACATTGATTGACTCTCCGAGGACCTTAAGCTGGTCGATAGCCGCCGGACGATAAACGTCACAGGCCACGAGCAGAGGTCGCATGCCTCTCTCGCTCTTTAGCTTCTTGGCAAGTTTGCCTGAGAAAGTCGTCTTACCCGAACCTTGCAGACCTGACATAAGAATGATTGCCGGCTTGCCTGACAGATTGAGTTGTGACACATCGCCACCCATAAGAGCCGTAAGCTCGTCATGGACGATTTTAACCATGAGTTCACTCGGCTTGATGGCATTGATCACGTTCTGACCGAGAGCCTTTTGCTTGACTGTGTCAGTAAACGTTTTAGCCACTTTATAGTTTACGTCAGCGTCGACAAGCGCGCGACGCACATCTTTCAAAGTCTCGGCAACATTGATTTCAGTAATCTTGCCTTGTCCTTTCAGCAGTTTAAAACTTCTCTCTAATCTGTCGCTTAGATTCTCAAACATATTGTCGGGTTGGTATTATATTTCTTATTCAGTTTCTATCTTAAGTAAGGTAGTCACACAAGCTTGTTGGTCGCCGTGTCAGGGAATATGACCGATGGCTTGAATACACGTGCTTCTTCAATCGGCATCGAAGCATAGCTCATGATGATTACAATGTCACCGGGCTGCACGAGTCGCGCTGCGGCACCGTTAAGACATATCACGCCACTGCCACGCTCACCGGGGATTGTATAGGTGTCCAGTCGCGCACCGTTATTATTATTTACTATATAAACTCGCTCACCGGCGATAATTCCGGCTGCGTCCATCAAATCCTCGTCAATAGTTATGCTGCCAATATAGTCAAGACAGGCTTCGGTGACAGTCACACGATGGATTTTTGATTTCAGAACTTCGACATTCATTTTTTACTTGGGTGAATGTTTGTAATTCAATATTTAATATTGTCTATCAGTCTCACGCCACCGCAATAGACCGTCACACAGCCAACCATACCTTTGCCCGGCTGAGCCGAGGGGTCTGCAGGCTGCATGGTCAGAGCATCGACGATCTGATAGTATTCTGTTTCAAGATCGCCGGTTGAGTTGATTGTCTCAACGACAAATCGTTCAGTCTCGGAAACTGTATGGTCTGCCGCATAAGCCAATGACTTTTCGAGAACCTTATGGATTTCAGGAGCCAACGCACGGTGCTCGGCATCCAGTCTTACATTACGGGAACTCATAGCCAGACCGTCAGACTCTCTCATTATCGGACAGTCAACAATCTCAAGGTTGAAACCTTCAAGCTCAACCATCCGGCGGATGACAGCTATCTGCTGGAAATCTTTTTCTCCGAAATAAGCCTTGTCAGGCTCAACGATTGCAAAAAGTTTGCTGACAATCTGAGCCACACCATTGAAATGTCCGGGACGCATAGCTCCCTCCATCACTTCGGCTACCGGACCAAGGTCAAATACCCTCGTGTCAGGCTCGGGATAGATTTCTTCTACCGTCGGGATAAAAGCCACGTCAACACCGGCAGCCTCCATCTTCTCGCAGTCGGCAGCTTCAGTACGCGGATAAGTTACAAGATCTTCTTTATTATTGAACTGTGTAGGGTTTACAAAGTCACTTACCACGACAAACTCACATTCGCGACGAGCTCTGTCGATAAGCGAAACATGGCCGGCATGGAGCGCTCCCATAGTAGGAACAAGACCCACGGTCAACCCCTTGGCTTTTGCGTCGGCTACCGCCTGACGCAACTCTTTGACTGTTCTTATGACATTCATTTCTGTCTGTTTCAAAAAACTTTTTTCGAGGAAAAAGTTCCCTCTCTATCAGGATGCAAAATTAAGCATTTCCACCAAACCATGCAACTAAATGGCTGAAATGTATTTTCTTTATGCATAATTTGGCAATTGGTCAGATTTATGCTAATTTTACGCAAAACATTAGCTATGACATCAAAAAGATTTATTTTTCAAGCTTTTACAACTGCAATTGCAGTAAGTTTGACATTTATTTTATCCTCTTGCAGC
>CAMWNL010000253.1 GCA_947175585.1 uncultured Bacteroidales bacterium
CCTCATACCATCCACCTAAAATATGACGCTGCTCGATAATTGAAGCCAGGCGATTAATTATTTCCTGATCTTTCGGGTTATCGGAATGGACGAAATCATACACGGCCTGATAACCGGCATAGTACCCTACCGGCATAAAATCAAATACGCCGAACTCTTCAAACACATCGACATACTCCACAAAGCGGTCATAGAATGCATGGTTTACTGAATGTTCGTAGAGACAGGAATTGCCCTGCGGTACAAGTGTACGTGTGTCATTGAAACCATCGTCCACGCCACTGATGCAGCAACCTTCAAATTCGATGAGCATACCGAGGTCGTAGTCATAGGCATCGTTAATTGAATTTTCGAGTTGTTCTCTCGGTCGGTCAAGCGTAAACACATAATTAGGCTGGTGATAGACCATGTCTATGCCATAACTTTTACCATCAGCATAATGAGTTGCCCTGTAATAAGGAATCCAGAACATCTGGAGATTTTTCTCGTGAGCATACTCGCTCATAGCCTTCGCACAAGCTACTTCGTAGAATGAATCTGATATGGATTCACGCAGCCAATATATTCCGGCGAGCTCGATATTTTTAAAATCGGCTTTATCCCACTCTTCGAGCAACAGGTCGACATACCATTTCATTGCCGCGAGCCTATCATCGAGGACTCCGAAATTGAGACTCCTTCCATCTATTTTGCCCCAACCGTTATAAGCCTGATAAGGAATCGGCAATGTCATGACAACCTTATGTTTGTAATTGGGCTCACCCAACTCAGGCAACAATTCGCCGATACGGTCGTCAAGCGCACGACAGGCCAAACCATCGTAAGTGCCGAGCTGACGATGAAGAAACCATTCCCACATATCCTTATCGGCCGGTGTGTAATTTGCCTCACCGAAAGTATAACGGCGGTTTATATAAGTGTTGTAATCCTCGCCTTCATATCTCTCTCCGTTAGTCCACCCGTCAATCATAAGGAAACCGTCGAAGAGCCAAGATTTATGGCCATCAGGGAATTCGTGAACGAGATATGGCGTGAACAGCTCTTTGTTCCAGTCGGGACGGTGACGGGCCCCAACCCATATAAGAGCAAGATCATCGCAGACTCCAAACTGCTGACCTAAAGCAGAAATGGCGCTGAGAAGTATTACTGCAACTATGAGGGGTCTATTATTCACTTTCATATACATCATTTAACTGAAACTTTAACACTACGCGAACCTACACGCACGATATATACCCCCGGCTCACAAGCCACAGTCGCACCAAATGACAAACGCTCGGCATCAGCAGCATAGACAAGTTTACCATCAAGAGAGTAAATAGATGCGTCACCTGCTGCGTCAGCTATGTATATCGCCCCATCGAGACCATAAGCCAAAACACGATTTTCGAGCGTAACATCATCAATGCCGGCAACATCGCGAGGCTCCTGATCCCAACCGCTCTCTACGTGGCGTCGGTTAAGGATATTGGCAATACGGTGAGAAATCTCCATGTCTTTGGGGTTACCGGATTTTTCAAGATCATAGAAACCCTGGAATCCTGAATAGTATGCAACAGGCATGAATCCGAAGACATCCATATCTTCGAAATAGTCAACGTAGTCGACAAGTCTTTGATAAAAAGTCGGATAAATACCATATAAAACGCAATTGCCCGGAGTCATGCGATAACGGGTGCCGGTCTTAGTGTTGGAATCAAAAGTCCAACCATAGTTGTATCCTTCAAACTCAAGTTCCATGCCCATGCCATCATGATCCCACGCATAATTTATCGCATCTTCAAGAAATTTTTTTGAACGATAACTCTGGAAATAATAGTTAGGCTGGATGTATGTAACATCGATATTCATTTCTTCCCACTTATCCGCTGCCTGAGTAGGCTTCAGATCCTCATATTGGTCAGTGCCTTTATAGCTATCTTCCAGATATCTGGAGAGATAAGGAATCCAATATACGTTCAGACCTTTCTCATGATAGTACTCGTTGACGTCGAGCACCATTTTCTGATTGGTTGAATAAAATGATTCGCAGGTCCAATACACACCGTCAAATTCAAGATGTTTAAACCCGGCTTTATTCCACTCGCGTTCCAAAAGATCAGCATACCACTTCATGCCTTCGATGCGATCTTCCAAACGTGTAAAATTTAAAGTTTTTCCATCAATTTCGCCCCATAGGTCAGATTTATCCTCTGCGACAGGGAGTGTGAACACGACTTTATGTTTATGACCCGGTTCGCCAAGTTCGGGTATAAGGTCATCGATGAGATTATCCAATGCACGGCAACCGTAACCACTTTCTGTGCCAAGCTGCTCTCGTAGAAGACGCTCCCAGTCTGAACGCTTGGAGCCTTGCACGCTTGCAACTGACTCGCCAAACGATACTTGTTGACCCAACTCGTTGTAAGCCAAAAATTCAATCATCAAAAAGCCGTCAAACATCCACGACTTCGTTCCATCAGCATAAGTATGAGCCACATAAGGTTCGAACAATTCTTTATTCCAGTCCGGTCGGTGCTGACTTCCGATATAAATCAAAGCCAGATCATCAATGTCGGTTGCTGTAGAAAACTGTGCTGAAGAAAGCAGAGAGGAGCATAGCATGGAAGCTATAAGGTATAGTTTTTTCACTTCAATATAGTTTTTAGGTTATTACACAACAAATTTAATAATTATTTCGCTAACACAAACATTCAAAAGTAAAAATTTAATTTATAACAATGTTAAAATAAAGAGTATGCCACCATAAAACAGTCGTTGCGCCGTGCTTACGCCCGACGCAACAACTTCACATATCAATATCTTCATCAATTGATGACCTGATTGGTATCTACAGAAATGACTTTTACACCTATTGAATGATTGCTTATCTTAGAAGGAGTTCCTCCATAAAAAACCTTGCCTGAACCTGCACCCGAGACAGAAAGGGCTACAGATGCATTGCAGTCAATAGGACCTGTACCGAGAATATTACACTTCACGTCCTCAGCCATCAACCCTGATGCCTCAAGTTTGCCAGTTCCCACATTGCGAAGACTGGCCTGACGAGTAGTTCCGTTGACTACGAGATGCCCGTTACCCGTGCGCACCGCAAAACTCGCTTTATGAGTCTTAACATCATTAATGACAAGAGTGCCGTTACCGACAACCGATCCTTTGAATTCTCTTACAGGCACAGTGCGCTGGATTGTCACAAGCGAGTCACCGGAGTTTTCAACTTTCTGAAGAGTCATTGAATAGAGCTTAATAGTCGGCAGCTCCTTAACCTCGGCCCCATCAGATGCAATCTGGATAGTCAGACCATTTTTCTTATTTGTAAACATTATCATCTGAGCCGTCGCAGGATCACACTCGAAAAAAGCCCATCCGGCAGAGTCAGTAGAGCAATAATACTCCACATTTATACCGTCTGACACTTTCAACTCACTGAAGTCACCTACATCAAGTTTGTACATACCCTTTTGAGCATTTGCCGCAAATACAGCGCCGCAGACCGATGCAATTAGAATGATAGCTTTCGTTAGTTTCATAAATGAGTAATATAAATAAGTTTACAATAACTATAATGGCTGATAAGGATTGACCTGAAGTATCCGGTCGGTATTGCCGTCCATGGTCACTCTGACTCCGGCAGGGTAAAATATACGTCCCTGTCCATAGAGTTTGAGATCCATGCTTCCGGCTACGAGAGCACGTAAATCGATTGCTCCGGTGCCACGACCGACAACATCGCAATCACGAGCTGATCCGGAAAAAAACATTTTTCCACTTCCGCGCTGACGGACAGTCATGCGCGAAGACGTGATCGCATCTGCCTTGACTGTTCCGCTGCCGCCCACCGAGAAATTTAAAGTCGAGGCCGTCAACGCTCCTGTGATGACTATCGAACCAGACC
>CAMWNL010000254.1 GCA_947175585.1 uncultured Bacteroidales bacterium
AATAAATATATTATACCTCCTATCAAAGTAAGAGTTTCGAGTTCCTGAGGGTAAAAAAGTATCATCAGAGATGGGATAATCAAAGCTATGCCACACATCGATTGAGAGGCATTAAATGACCTTAGAAACTGACGCGTATCGTTATTATCTGCAAAGGTATATCCGAGTGTCGCATAAGCACACAGTTGAAAAATGTAATATACGGCAAGTATTCCGATATAATTTATCAGAAATCTGAAATCTCCTATATAACTATCGGTTTTACCACTGAAAATGAGTGTTGCTCCACTTAAAACTATGCCGGAATAAATTAAAAATTGGATGACCATGAGTATCGTCAGGCGAGTTTCAAGGGCCGTATGTTCGTCGAAACTACTACCGTGTTTACGGTAGTTTAGCATTTGTAGAATAAATCTTGAAAGGAGTTTTTTACATTCTTTAAAAAATATGGATATAAACAGAAATATAATAACAATAATGGATAGTACACTTGAGTTTCCTATCAATGAACCCTGACGTGAGGCTCCCTCCATACCGTGGAGCCAGGAGTCATTTTCTTCAACACACGTTGATACAAAATTTATGGTATCAACTTCTGCTGCCGATAAGTCGGTGCGATCATAGAGCGCAGTGTCGAGTGTGAAGTTAAATTCCTCTTTTTCAATCGGTGGACTTAAGAACAATTCATTATATATGCTGTCGTATAATGCCATTATCAGAATTTTGCAGAGAAGCTTTTATTTATGTTAGTGTTTAACGCCATATCGACGGCTTCAGTGGCATCGTCAGCTACTTGCCAGAGATGACTGTGATCAGGCTTCATGAATTTTTGGTCAATAGCAGTATCAAGCATTGCCAAAAGATTATCATAATATCCGTTGATATTATATATCACGATATTACCGTCGTATAAACCGAGCTGGCGCCATGTAATTATTTCGAGAAGTTCTTCAAATGTTCCTATACCGCCGGGGAGTGCGATCGCGCCCACGCTCAGATCAGCCATGATCTTTTTGCGGCTGTGCATGCTGTCGGTTATTTCAAGTTTTGACAGTCCTTTGTGATGCCATCCCCGGTCAACCATAAATTGAGGTATTACTCCAATAGTGGTTCCCCCGGCTGCCATGGCAGCATCGTTGACAGCGCCCATCAACCCCATTGATCCGGCACCTGTGACAAGAGTCACACCGCGTTTTGCAATTTCAGTACCAAGTTCGCTCGCTGCATCAAAATATACCTCGTCGATTGTCACACTCGACGCGCAGTAGACTGTTATGGCCTTATCTATTTTCATTACTTATCGTAAGTTTCCTTTATTGTATATTAAAAATGCTCACCCTTAAACGTTAACATTAACGACATATTGCTCGACTGCCTCACCACTACAATGTGATAATGAAGCTGTCACGGCTTCGCCAAGTAGTAGATTTATACAGTTCTGCACTAATTTGTTCATTTGGATGAAAGTGATTGATTTTAAATTGTCGCAAAATTACAAACAATTCTGTGACTTAGCATAAAATATACCAAAAACTCGCCTTATATCACATATTTTGTCTATTTTTGCATTTATGTAATTCTAAACTTTCATTCTGATGAGAACCAAATACTCAAGAGTTCTGCTTAAACTCAGCGGCGAATCGCTGATGGGAACACAAGGATATGGCATCGACACTCAGCGTCTTGCTGACTATGCCAATCAAATTAAAGAGATTACTGACGGTGGCGTTCAGGTAGCGATAGTAATCGGCGGCGGAAATATTTTTCGCGGTCTTCAGGGAGCGGCCAAAGGCTTTGACCGCGTTAAAGGTGACCAGATGGGTATGCTCGCCACGGTAATCAATTCATTGGCGTTAAGCTCTGCGCTCGAAGCGATCGGCCAGCCGGCAAAGGTGCTTACAGCTATAAATATGTTTCCTATCGGTGAGCAATATAGCAAGTGGCGCGCTATTGAAGCTCTTGAAAAAGGAGAGGTTGCCATCATATCATGTGGTACAGGTAACCCGTTCTTCACCACAGATACAGGATCGGCACTTCGCGCGATTGAGGTTGAAGCTGATGTAATGCTTAAGGGCACACGAGTAGATGGCGTATACACGGCTGATCCGGAAAAAGATCCTACAGCAACCAAGTTCGACGAAATTACCTATGACGAAGTGCTTGCCCGTGGACTGAAAGTGATGGATGTTACGGCTACCGCGCTATGTAAGGAAAATAAGATGCCGATTGTAGTCTTTGATATGGATCATCTTGGTAATCTTGTCAAGGTCATTGAAGGTCAAAATATCGGTACACTTGTATATTAAATAAGGTATAATATAAACTCAATAAAATTATAAAATCACTATGACCGACGTAAAGACTTATCTTGCTCCGGCAGAAGAGAAAATGGAGCTCGCCGTTGCATATCTTGATGACAGCCTTTCTCATATCCGCGCCGGAAAAGCCAGTTCAAAACTTATCGATGGTATCCGTGTCGAGTATTACGGAAGCCTTGTGCCGGTGTCAAATGTCGCTAACGTTTCTGTGCCTGATGCGCGTACAATCGCTATTACTCCATGGGAGAAGTCAATGTTTAAGGAAATTGAAAAGGCTATAATCAATTCGGAACTCGGCATCACTCCTGAAAACAATGGTGAAGTAATCCGTCTCGCTATACCGCCGCTGACCGAAGAGCGCCGCAAGGCTCTCGTTAAGCAGTCTAAGGCTGAGGCTGAGCAGGCAAAAGTGTCAGTACGCAATGCCCGTCGCGACGCAATCGACGGCCTCAAGAAGGCCGTGAAGCAGGGTATGCCTGAAGACGTAGAGAAGGATGCTGAGAACCAGGTTCAGAAGATCCACGATAAATATCTCAAGCAAATTGACGATATCTTCGCAGCCAAAGAAAAAGAGATTCTTACAGTCTGATTCTATCCTGTTAGTAATTTATTTCTAAAATATAGGCGGATACACTCTTGATAATGTGTGTCCGCCTTAATATTTTCACTCTTCACTTTTCACTTTCACCATTTTTCATTTTACCACCACTCTTGTTTGCCGTTTTCGTCAATAAGGAAGATGCGGACGCTGTCGCCTTTGGTGCGGTTAAGTAAAACATAGACGCCGTTAGCCGGGACTCCGTTCCAATCTAACGATACAGTTGTCGCCTTTTTCGTTCCGAGAGATTGCCAAGCTCCGTCAGCCCAGTATGTTAATTCATAGATATCGCCCGGTTCAATCATATTGCCGTCGCTACGGGGTGAATATCTTATTTTGTCGACAGCCACAGGCTTGCCAAAATCAAGTCCTACCCACGCTTCGCCCGGTCGGGTGAACGACACCGCTGTCAGCACATCGTCATCAAACGCGCGGTTGCCGTCGCCGAGACCAACCCCTCCCTGATAGTTGCCTATAGGTCGACCGAGGTTATTAATCTTAGCGCTGTCAATCATCATTGTAATCTCGCCTACATAGCATCTCGCCGAGTCGCCGCGCTGCACGAAGCGCCAGTAGCGATGTGGTCCGGCATCAACACTTATCTCACCTGCCTTATCAGCCGACGTATTAACAGCACCGACCTTTATAGCTCCTTTGAACGACGGGTTATCAGCGGCTTCAAACTCGCCGTTCTCGATTTTTACAGCCATATTCCATGCATATTCGAGCAGTGGAGCCTTACGATAGAGCGTAACGTCAATCAGGCTGTCAGTGTCAGCTACAATCTCGCTCAGCGAGCCGTCGCGGTCAAACTTTATCGGTTCGGTCAGAGGTAGCATATTGCCTTGGTTGTCATACGCCACCACCATAAAGACTATCCCCGGGCCTACATCCCTAAATGTTGCCTTGCCGCCTTTCACCTCTGTGAAAGCGACAGGCTTCCACGCAGAGCGGCTTGACGTGCAGAGATATACAT
>CAMWNL010000255.1 GCA_947175585.1 uncultured Bacteroidales bacterium
TTTCACCCCCGACGGCACTATGAACATGGGCAACAAGAAGTGGGCCGATGATTTCTCTCCGCTTCAACCCGACGGGCCCAGCTATGTAGACCGCGTGTATACCAAAGCTTATGTTCGCCATCTGTTTATTGCTCAGGAACTTCTTGCCATGCAGATTGCGTCTATCCATAATCTGGCTTTCTATCTGTGGCTTGTCCGTGAAGCTCGCCGTCACATCATCGAAGGCGACTTTAAATCATGGAAGACCGAAATGGTCGAAAGAGTAATGCGCCGTCTCTAAAAAAATTCTCACCTCTGCGCGATGTTTAAAATTCTCGACAGATACATAATCCGGAAATTTCTCGGCACTTACGTCTTTGCTATTGTGCTTCTTCTCGCTATCGTCATAATGTTTGACATCAACGAGAAACTCGACTCTTTTCTAAAGGCGCCGCTTAAAGCCACGATTGTCGATTATTTCATTAACTTCCTGCCCTACTTCGCCAACCAGTTTTCGCCTCTCTTCACATTCATCGCCGTAATATTCTTTACCTCCAAACTCGCCGGCAACAGTGAGATTATCGCCATGTTGTCGACCGGCATGAGCTATAACCGCCTGTTGCGGCCATATCTCTTCTCTGCTCTTATCATTGCATCTCTGACCTATACACTCGACGCTTATATCATACCCCCTGCCAACGTCAAGCGCATTGACTATCAAAACACTTACGTCAAAAATAAACGTGTTGACTACGGCTCTAATATCATGCTCATGGTTGCGCCCGGCCAGATCGCCTACATGAGCCGCTACGACAACATCTCCAAAATCGGCTCTCGCTTTTCGCTCGAATCATTCAACGGCAAAGAAATCGCCTCACGACTCACGGCTCAGTCTATTAAGTGGGACACACTCTACAATTGGCAGATTCGTGACTATGTCATCCGTGACTTCCGCGATAATCGTGAGTATATCACTAAAGGAACCAAGCTCGACACCATTATTCCATTCGAACCCAGCGACTTCCTGATATCAGTCAACGACCACGAGAAAATGACGACACCGGCTCTTTCCGAGTACATCAACCGTCAGAAATCAAGAGGTGTGGGTAATATCAAATCATTTGAGGTAGAGTACCAGCGACGCTATGCCATGACCGCGGCTGCGTTTATTCTTACAGTAATCGGCATGGCTCTCTCGTCCCGTAAAGTGAAAGGTGGTCTTGGTGTGAATATCGGCATCGGTCTCGTACTCAGTTTCAGCTACATTCTGTTTATGACCGTGACTCAGACATTCGCAATCTCCGGATTGACGTCACCGATGGTAGCTATGTGGATACCCAACCTCATCTACGCCGTAATTGCGATTGTACTCTACCGTCGGGTAAGCCACTCATAAAATAGTAAAAACCTGCTTACATCGTCATTTGTATCCTTCGCGATACTTTCCTTCGGCAGCGTCTTCAAGTATGCTCAGATATGAAGCATAACGCGAAGCTGCGATTTCTGAATCATCCACTGCACGACATACCGCGCAACCGGGTTCACATGTGTGAGTGCAGTTGTTAAAACGACATTCGCTCGACTTCTCAAATATTTCAGGGAAATAATGTGCCACTTCATTTCGCTCGAAGTCTACGGTTCCGAAACCTCTCACACCCGGAGTGTCGATAATACTTCCGCCGTCGGGCAGATGAAACATTTCCGAGAAAGTGGTAGTGTGCATTCCCGTGCCGTGCGCTGCTGATATTTCTGCAGTTTTGAGGCCAAGTCCCGGCAAAAGATCGTTGATGAGTGACGACTTTCCGACACCTGAATTACCTGAGAACAGAGTAACCTTACCTCTCAGCTCCTCCTTCAAATCATCAAGTCCCTCACCGGTCTTGGCCGATAAGTTCATCACTTTATATCCTATTGACTTGTACAGATAGCTCACCGCTTCGAGCAGCTCCGTGTCTTCGTCACTCGTAAGGAGGTCAATCTTATTGATTGCAATGACTGCCGGCACAGCGTAAGCCTCTGCTGTGGCCAGAAATCTGTCGATAAAGGTCGTCGATGTCGGTGGATCGATCAGAGTCACCACCAGCAAGGCCTGATCAATGTTTGCCGCTATGATATGTGATTCTTTCGACAGGTTACTCGCCTTACGGATGATATAATTCTTTCGTGGACTGATAGCCGTTATAAAGGCGACCCCGTCGGGACCTTGTTCTCCGATAGTGACGTGATCACCTACCGCCACAGGATTGGTCGTCCTGATGCCTTTAATTCTGAAATTACCCTTTATTTTACAGTTAATCTCCACTCCGCCGTCTGTCTCAACGACATAGTGTGATCCGGTATTCCTTATGACTGTTCCGTCCATATTTATTGCTGATTTTAGATGTAAAATTACTATAATATCGCTAAACTCCAATCAAATTTTTCGTTTTTTACGTATTATCTTTATCTCTCACAAAACAAACACATTACAAATTTGTTTATAAATATAGTAGACAAAATGATTAAAAGTGTATATTTCATCTAAAATAAAGTAATATGAATATCGAAACAATTGGCACCAACGCCGGTAGCGTATGGACCGCACTCAACGAAGCTGATGCACTCGGTGTAAAACAGCTTAAGAAAATCACACGATTGAAAGACAAAGAAATTTTTGCAGCCCTCGGTTGGCTCGCTCGTGAAGGAAAGATCAACATCAATGTTGATCCGGCCGACGAAAAAGAATATATCGTCTCCCTCACTAATTGCTAATTACAAAAAAAGACCGCTTTCGGCGGTCTTTTTTGTATCGTTGAGTTTGCAAAAATTATTCTGCAACAACTTCGAAGGGAACTTCAACCGATACTTCCTTGTGGAAGTTGATTGTAGCGTTGTATTTGCCGACTTCTTTAACTGCGTCTTTGATGACGATCTGACGGCGGTCAACGTTGTGGCCGAGTTTTTCGAGAGCTTCAGCAATCTGGATAGCGTTAACTGATCCGTAGATTGTGCCTGTTGCGCTGGTTTTCGCACCGATTGTGAGCGATACGCCTTCGAGAGCTGCAGCAGCTGCTTCTGCGTCTGCTTTAATCTTAGCGAGTTTGTGAGCGCGCTGACGCTGATCTTCAGCGAGAACCTTAAGAGCTGAAGGAGTTGCGATAACTGCCTTGCCCTGGGGGATAAGGTAGTTGCGGCCGTAACCGTTCTTAACTTCTACGACGTCGTCCTTGTATCCGAGGCCCTGAACGTCTTCTTTAAGTATGATCTGCATAGTTAGTTCCTTAGCTTTAATGTTATTTCATAAGGTCTGCTACGTAGGGCAGGAGAGCAAGGTGACGTGCACGCTTTACAGCCTGTGCCACACGACGCTGGAATTTCAGTGAAGTACCGGTGATACGACGGGGAAGTATTTTACCCTGTTCGTTGAGGAATTTCTTCAGGAATTCCGGATCCTTGTAATCTACATATTTGATACCGCTGCGTTTGAAACGGCAGTATTTTTTCTTCTTAACGTCAACCGACATCGGGGTGAGATAACGGATTTCTGATTGTGCCTGTGCCATGTTTTAGTCCTCCTTTACTTCTTTAGGTGCGTTGTCTTTGTTGGCTTTAAGGCTGCGACGCTTTGCAGCGTATTCTGCAGCATATTTGTCGAGACGGAATGTGAGGAAACGGATCACACGTTCGTCACGGCGATAAGCGGTTTCGAGTTTCTTTACGATAGTGGGTTCGCCGTCAAATTCTACCAGGCAATAAAAACCTGTTGATTTCTTCTCGATAGGATAAGCGAGTTTGCGCAGACCCCACTCTTCTGTGTTCACGATAGTTGCTCCATTGTCTGTGAGCACCTTGCTGAACTTTTCTACCGCTTCCTTCATCTGAGCGTCAGACAAAACGGGAGTTAAAATGAAAACGGTTTCGTACTTCAT
>CAMWNL010000256.1 GCA_947175585.1 uncultured Bacteroidales bacterium
AGTTCGGCTGTGGCATCCGCTGCTCAGACTGCCGCAGCGTGCACGGGTACCGTTTTCGATTCTGAAGGCGAAGCCCTGACAGGTGTTTCAGTCAAAGTTGACGGCACCAACATGGCAACCGTAACTGACATCGACGGTAATTTCGTGCTTAAAGGCGTCTCTAACGGTGCAAAAATAACATTCTCTTTTGTAGGTTGTAAACCTCAGACTTTGGTTTGGAACGGAACTCCACTCGTTGTAACCCTCACTGATGATACAAACGTTCTTGACGAAGTTGTAATCATGGGTTATGGTGTAGAACAGAAACGTGCCAACGTAACCAACTCTATCGCCAAGGTTAGCGAGAAAGCACTTACAATTGGTACTAACGCCAACCCTGCTCAGGCCCTCGTGGGTGCAGTTTCAGGTGTGCGCGTTAACGTGACTTCAGGTAGCCCTTCTGCTACTCCCTCTATCACAGTGCGTGGTGGTGGTAACTTTGACGGTGGTTCTAACGAACCTCTTATCGTAGTTGACGGTCAGATCCGCTCAAGCCTTTCTGACATCAACCCCAACGATATCGAAGACATGCAGATCCTTAAGGACGCCGGTGCAACGGCTCTTTATGGTGCACGTGCAGGTAACGGTGTAGTACTTATCACTACTAAACATGGTAAGACCGGAACAGGAAAGGTAACTTTCTCCGGCAAGTGGGGTGTAAACTCTTACAAGAATCAGGGTTACGACATCTGCTCTGACGAAGACTTCCTTTACTATTTCCGTACAGGTAAGACTAACTCACAGTGGGCTCTCCCCGGTGGCGGCTATCCCACTCAGGCTGCAAGTCTTATGACCGGTACAAATGGCCCCGGTGATATCGGACGTACAGTGTACGAGTCTACTCAGAACTACAATATCATGACTATGACAGATGATAACTCTTATCTTCTCGACCGTGGCTGGCGTCAGATGTCTGACCCGTTGAGTGATAGAACTATCATCTATAAGCCTACCGATATTCTTGATTACAATCTTAACAGTCCCGCTGTTACACAAGATTACAACCTCAGCTTCTCGGGCGGTAATGACCGTGGCAACTACTATGCAGCTCTCGGCTACTATGACGCTCAGGGTGCTGTTAAGGATACATACTACAAGCGCTATAACTTTGCCTTCACCGGCAGCTATAAGCTGACAAGCTGGTTGACCTCTAACTCAGTGTTCAACTACACTCGCGCTAACTGGCTCAACGATAATCCTCAGATTAACACGGCCTATATGATGAACCGTGGTATCTTCTGGAAGTTTGTCAACTTCGAGGATCTCGACGGTGTTCAGCTCTACGGTAACAACGGTCCTGTCAATGTCAATGTCAACAAAGGCAAGTTTATCCGCAATAACCAGAGCGACAAGTTCCAGATGACCCAGAGTTTCACTGCTAAGATTATCGAAGGACTTTCACTCAAAGGCACCATGAGCTGGTTCTACAACGAGCAGCTTACCGATTCTGAGAACCTCGACTATGCTACCAACAACACCGGCGCTTATAACATGGGTTCAAAGAACGGTGCTACCGGAGGTATCAACACTCAGCACGCTGTAAGCAATTCATTCCTCCGCTACTTCGACCAGACTTATAACCTCGTAGCCAACTTCAGTCGCACATTCGCTGAAAAACACAACGTTAATGCGATGCTCGGTACTGAGTTCTACAAACGTAAATACATCGATTTCAGCGCAAGCGGTAATGGCGCTCCCATCGCAGGTTATCCCGACCTCAATCTTACTGAGCAGGATTCACGCAGTATCGATTCTCAGCACCTCCGCGAAACTCTTATCTCTTACTTCGGCCGCGTTGAGTATAACTATGACGAACGTTACCTCTTGGCTGCGACATTCCGTGAGGACGGCTACTCACGTCTGATCAACAACCGTTGGGGCTTCTTCCCCGGTGTGTCTGCCGGCTGGGTTATGTCTAACGAAAGCTTCTGGAAAGAGAACCCCAATCTCTCGTTCCTCAACTATGCCAAACTTCGTGCTTCGTTCGGTATGAACGCGACAATCAATAGCAAACAGCTCGGATACTATACACTCCGTGGTTCATATAATTCATGGATGTATGACGGCAACTACGGTTATCGCATGGGCACGCTGCCTAACCCCAACTTGAAGTGGGAACGTACCCGCACAGCTGAAGTCGGTCTTACATTGGGCTTCCTCCAGAACCGATTCAATCTTGACCTTACTTACTACAACCGTCTGACCATGGATAAGTATGCCTCTAAGTCACTTCCCCAGACAACAGGCTTCTCGTCTATCACAGACAACAACGGTTCGTATGAAAACCAGGGTCTTGAAATCGACATCAATGCTACCCTTATCCGCACTCGTGACTTCCAGTGGACACTTGGCGCCAACTTGACTTACAATACTAACCGTATCAAGAAACTTCCTAAAAGTGGTCTCGCCAACAACCGCGTAATCAACACCGGTGTCGAGGCATATACAGGAACCAACCCTGACAATATCTACGAGACTCACTATATCGGCGGTTATCAGGAGGGTCAGAATCCTTATCAGCAGGTCGGCTTCGGCGTAAGCCACATGATTCGCAATCAGGCTGATCTCGATAAACTTGGTGACTATATCGACGGTGCCACATCTTACGGTCAGTGGGTATATGCAAACGAGGAAGGCCGTCAGCGTCTTATCGACATGGGCGTCGCAACCTCAAATATGATCCGCCTTATGCCCGGTAACTTCGTATACGAAGATATCAACGGTGACAATAAGATCGACAACCTTGACAAGCGTGTCATCGGTCACTCAGACGTTCACTGGAGCGGTGGTTTCAACACTACTCTTTCATGGAAAGGCTTGTCACTCTATGCTCGTTTCGACATGGGCTTCGGCTTCCAGGTTTATGACTCTAACCTTTCTTTCTGGCTTGCAGAAGGCCAGGGTGCAATGGCATTCCCCTCACAGATTACCAACACCTGGACTCCTGATAATCCCGGTGCCAAGTATCCTCGTTTTACATGGGCTGACCAGTATGGTGCAGACAGCTATATCCGTTCAAACAGCTTCTTTGCCCAGAATGGTAACTACCTCGCTTGCCGCGAACTTTCACTCAGCTATCAGCTCCCCGAAAGCATCTGCCGCAAGTTTGCTTGCCAGGGCTTGACACTCTCAGTAACCGGCCAGAACCTCGGCTACATCAAGAGCTGTACAATTCCTCTGCCCGATAACACCACTTACTGGTCTGGTAACACAGCAGGTAACGGCGGTACATACAATATCCCGCGCTCGGTGATTTTCGGTCTTAACGTAACCTTCTAATTAATCCTTAGAGAGACAATCAATATGAAAAAAATATTAAACAAAATAGCTGTTTGTGCAGCGATTGCGTCTTTGGGTCTCGGAACAGTGTCTTGTAATGACGAGCTTGACCAGTATCCCATCGACTATCCCGGCACAGGCTCTTTCTGGAACACGGAGAGCGACTACACCGGCAATGTTTATGCCCTGTCGGCTATGTTCCGTTCAAACTACGCTGCAAACATCCTCTTCTGGGCAGGCGAACTCCGCGCAGGATCACTCACCATTGACCTTATCAACGGATCTGGTGCTTTAAATGTTGACTATATCCAGAATAACTACGACGCTACTCACTGTCAGTTTTCTACTTTCGGCGGTTACTACGGTTTCATCGCCAATCTCAACGAGCTTATCGAGCGTTGCGAGAATGTTTCTGAGAGCACCCTTGAGACCAACAAGAAGAATGGTCTGCTCGGTATCGCCCACGGCTGGCGTGCATTCGTTTACTTCCAGATGTACCGCATGTACGGTGGTGTGCCCCTCCGCACTATCGCCGACGTTGTCAATCGTGTGACCAATCCCAGCGAA
>CAMWNL010000257.1 GCA_947175585.1 uncultured Bacteroidales bacterium
ATGAATTTTTTTCTTATTGGGCTTGTACCATCGGTTTGGCTTCCCAGCCGAGAGCGCTCGCACCGAGCACGGCGGCGTCGGCCTCCTTGAGTTCGCTGAGCAGCACTTTGGGTTTGCCTTTGAATACTGACAGCATGTTCTTGTCCATTGCTTCGCGGATAGGTTTCAGGATGAGGTCGCCGGCCTTTGCGAGACCACCGAAGATGATGAACGCTTCGGGCGAAGAGAACACGGTCATGTCGGCCATGGCTTCTCCGAGGATTTTGCCTGTATATTCGAAGATTTCTTTTGCGAGTTTGTCGCCGCTCATCGCCGCGTCATAAACGTCCTTGGAAGTGATGTCCTCAATCGGGAGATTGCGGAGCAGTGAAGGCTCAGTACGTACTTCAAGGAATTCACGAGCTGTGCGCGCTACGCCTGTAGCCGAGCAGTATGTTTCGAGACAGCCGGTGCGACCGCAACCACACATGCGGCCATTGTTGCGCTTAACGATCAGGTGACCGAGTTCGCCGGCAAAACCGTCGTGACCATACACGACCTGACCGTTGATGACGATGCCTGAGCCAACGCCTGTGCCGAGAGTGATCATGATGAAGTCTTTCATGCCGCGAGCCGCGCCGTAGGTCATTTCGCCGATAGCTGCAGCATTAGCGTCGTTGGTGACCGCGCAGGGGATGCCGAATTTTTCGCTGACGAGTCTGCTGAGGGGGATAGGCATTTCCCATGCAAGATTGGCGGTCTCTTCGATCATGCCCGTATAGTAATTTGCGTTGGGGGCTCCAATACCGATACCGTAGATTTTGTCGACCGCATCATTAGCCTTAATCAATCGCATGGCTTCAGTATAAAGCTCGTCGAGATAGTCTTCAAATTTGGCGTGTTTGCCTGTTTTGATAGAGTTGCTTGCGATTACAATGCCACGAGCATCAACGATGCCGAATACAGTGTTTGTGCCACCGATGTCAATTCCTAATACGTATGGTTTCATTTATCTGATATGGATGATATTGATTTTGTTGGTAAGTGATTTTTATCATCACAAAGGTATAAAAATATTTTAATTCGCAATCAATAAATAATGAAAAAATTTCGTTTTTGTCATCATAAATTGTAAACTGAAACTCCCCTGCCGAAAGCTCCCATTCCTCCAAACATCAGACAAAAAGACATAAAAACAAAAAATCAACCCCGGGCATCTGTCTTTATGTCTTTTTGTTAAAAATTATAGCACCGCTTGCCAAAACATCAGACATAAAGACATAAAAACATAAATTCAACCCCAACCATCTGTCTTTTGTCTTTATGTCTTTTTGTCAAAAAATGTAGCCACAAACCTCCAAACATCAGACAAAAAGACATAAAAACAAAATTATCTACATCAACCATCTGTCTTTATGTCTTTATGTCTTTGTGTCTGATTCCAGCTCACAGGCGTGCTTGTTATGAGCGGAAGATGAATGATTTTCTCTTGATGATGGCAAGTATCAGGAAGAGGCCTGAGAGGGCGCAATTGAATATGAACGAGAACGCGCGCACATTTTCGGCGTGCATCAGACTGCGCATGAAATCAATGACAAAGGGCGCTACGACAATGGCGAGATAGTTGCCGGCAAGGATAAATGAAAGCACGAGCGTCGCTTTTCTCGGGTCGGTGGTGGTGAACGTAGCCTTATCATAGATCATAGGCTGGGATGTGCCGTAGCCGAGTCCCATCAGCACTGCGCCCATCATCATGCCCGTAGATGTCGGCCAGGCTGCAAATATGGCAAGCCCGATAAATATCATGGCTATACACACTATCATTGTCGACTGTTTAAAGACATTGATAATCTTTGACAGGAAGAACCCGGGCAGGAACACGAAGAGGAAAAACACTGATGTGATCGTGCCTGTGAATTCCGACGACAGATGCTCTTTCTCGGCGACGTATGGAGCGTAATATGACAGGACTATCACACAGAATGTCACAAAGAAATAAAGACCTATGCAGGCAAAAACACGGCTCAATATCAGTCCGTCGTGAGTCCTGACGCCCCGGGGAGCGGTCGCGGAGTCCGGCTGGCTGCCGGCATCAGCGGCCGAGTCGTCGAGATCAGCCTTGGGTATGCGTTTGAGGAAGAAGGTCATTGCAAGAGGCACAAGCGGAATCAGGTAGACGAGAAATGGCATGTGCCAGTCGCCTTTGCTCAGCCAGCCGACAACAAAGGTTGCCACTACCAGGGTCATGTTGGAGATTGCCGACTGATAGCCCATCTGGCGCATGCGGTAGCGGCCGGTGAACGTGTCGGCGATCAGTCCGGTTGAGAATGGTATCAGCAGACCTGCGCCCACCCCCAGAGCGCAACTGATGATAATGAGCGCCGTCATGCTCTCGGCAAACAGATAGGCGATGCCGCTCACGGCGTAGATAATCAACGAGCATGTTATGACCGGTATTTTATGATTTGACAGCGATATGCGGCCGCCGAGCAGCAGACAGGGGATTATGAGCAGGTTGGGCAACATGGTTAGCAACTGTTCCTCAAGCTGGGTAGAGTGGGGGAAGACCTTTTTGAGTGTGCCGAGCATCGGCGATACGGCCAGACCGGGTAGGTTGACCACGAGAGAGAGCGACAATATAGCCGCCACGACTATCAGCGGCAGATAGCCTTTGCCTGTATTGACTTTCATAATCCGAACGTTTTAAGATAAAAGCTAAACAATAATCGGGAAAGTATGGTTTTTGGGAACGAGTTTTTAAGGCGCATTGGAAATGAAAAAGCCGGCAGCGATGTGCTGTCGGCTTCTGTTGGTGGCGGGGGCAGGACTCGAACCTACGACCTTTGGGTTATGAGCCCAACGAGCTACCACTGCTCCACCCCGCGATGTTGTTTACGGGTGCAAAGGTAGTGGGTTTTGTCGAGACTGCCAAATCTATTAACGTAGTTTAACGAATGAGATCTTTGCCTGTCATTTCTTTCGGCTGCTTGATGCCCATGATGTGGAGTATGGTCGGAGCTACATCGGCGAGGATACCGTTCTCGATATGAGCGTCTTTGTTGTCTGATACATAAACACAGGGCACAGGGTTGAGCGAGTGGGCTGTGTTAGGAGTGCCGTCGGGGTTGATCGCATTGTCGGCGTTGCCATGGTCGGCGATGATGATAGTGCCGTAGCCTGCGGCGAGAGCAGCCTCGCAAGTCTGGCGGACACATTCGTCGATCGTCACGACAGCCTTTTCGATAGCTTCGTAGACGCCGGTGTGGCCTACCATGTCACCGTTGGCAAAGTTAACGACGATAAAGTCATATTTCTCAGACTTGATAGCGGCGGCGAGTTTGTCAGAAACTTCAAAAGCGCTCATTTCCGGCTTGAGGTCGTAAGTAGCTACCTTGGGTGAGGGCACGAGGATGCGGTCTTCACCTTCGAAGGGAGTTTCGCGTCCGCCGTTGAAGAAGAATGTGACGTGAGCATACTTTTCGGTCTCGGCGATATGGAGCTGCTTGTGACCGAGTGATGCGAGATATTCACCGAGAGTGTTGTCGACGTTCTCTTTGTTGAATATGATATGAACGCCTTCAAACGATGCGTCATAGGGTGTCATGCAGTAATACTGAAGATCGGGGATGATGTGCATTCCTTCTTCGGGCATGTCTTTCTGAGTGAGCACGACTGTGAGCTCTTTGGCGCGGTCGTTGCGGTAGTTGAAGAAAATGACAACGTCGCCGGGTTTGATTGTGCCGTCAACGGTTGAATTGTTGATTGGCTTGATGAATTCGTCGGTGACGTCCTCGTTGTAGCTTTCCTGCATTGCGGCTACCATGTCGGTGGCCTGTTTGCCCTCGCCGTTAACGAGAAGATCGTAAGCGACCTTGACACGATCCCAGCGCTTGTCGCGGTCCAT
>CAMWNL010000258.1 GCA_947175585.1 uncultured Bacteroidales bacterium
TGTCAGATAAAAGTCAGACAAATTTTCAGGTCAGATTGAGGCACTTTCACTTGCTTTGCAGAAAAATTTGCAAAGACATGAGAAATAAAACTCTAAGCTCCATTCTGACCGTCTTTCTCATCTTTGAATGCGGTTATGCGCAGAATAGGGAAGCGACGGATAGCCTCACGCACGAGCTGCAAGAGGTTATTGTTACTGCTAAACAACAGGTAACTAAATTAGTCGGTTCAACTCTCGTATCAACTATTCCCGGCTCCAACCTCGCTGAACTTGGGACCGCTCTTGATGTGCTTGCTCAATTACCGATGATTAAGGTTACTGACAATGCAGTCAGTGTTATTGGTAAAAGCAATATTGAAATATATATTGATGGACGACCGATGCGCGACGAAATGGAGTTACAACATTTACTGTCCTCTAAATTGAAAAAGGTGGAACTGCTGATGGCTCCCGGTGCAGCTTACGAAAGCACAACAGGCGCGGTTCTTAAAATCACTACGCGCCGTAATTTTATGCAAGGACTGTCTGTGACAGATCAGTTCCAACTCCAACGCTGTCGCAAATGGTCCGTTATGGATTATCTCGGCTTGAGCTATCGTACAGGCGACTGGGAGTTTTTCGTAAACGGTACGATAAACCGCAATAATTCAGTAAATAAAGGAACCACAACTAATACACTTGTCTATAACGGAAATGAAACGGTTGTAGGTAGTAGCCAGTACAATTCTTACCCAACGACAACAGGTGTAGTCAAGGGAGGCTTTAACTATTCTCGCGGAGCACAATCGTTAGGCGCATATTACCGTTACAATCCTGAGTGCGGTGAATTTTCTAACTACGGCTCCGAATGGCTTGATAACAACCCGACCATCGCTCGCGATATTAACAAGCATATACGAGCCCACAGCCACCTCGCTTCTCTCTATTATGAAAACACTTTTGCCGACAAATATCTTCTTCATTTCGGCGGCGATTTCCGAAGTGCATACGATACGAATGATGTTGCTACCACTTACCCCTCATCTACTACCTCTGCCGTAAACTCTACCGATAGACGGACTTCGACACTTTGGGCGGGTAAGTTATATCTGAGTTTTCCCCTTTGGAATGGAGAATTTACTGTTGGTACGCAAGACAGTTATACTCATACCTCTCTTGATTACCGCATGCTGAATACCGATGTAAGCGAATATATCCCATCCTCTCTAACAGACACCCGACAGACTTCCGCCGCCCTATATACTTCATGGTCGTGGAGATTCGGTAAGGTTTCCCTTTCGGCAGGTGCGAGATATGAGTATGTTGATTATGACTTCAAGGTTGATGGCAAACGCGACGATGATGTCAGCCGCCGTGATCACATGCTGACACCCGACCTGTCGCTCGGCTATTCGTTTAACGATGAATCGCAGGTAAGCATCAGCTATAAAATGGCTACTGTCAAGCCTCCTTACTCTCAGCTCACAGGTTCACTCAATTACACCGGTCAACATGAAATCGAGGGAGGCAATCCCTGGCTGCGTGATGAGAAAATGTATGATGTTCAGTTGTTCGGAATGTGGAAAGGCTTCATGCTTCAAGCTGATTACACCCGTTCACTAGACACCTACGCGTTCGTAAAGCAGATATATCCTGCCGACAATCTCCAATTACTTATGCACCCTGTGAATATCGATGTTTCGGCGTTAAGTCTGTATCTCGTGTGGCGCCAACCTATACGTTTTTGGACTCCGAGCGTTACAGCCGGGTTGTACCGGCAGTGGCTCACCATTGACAAAAACCGTTACAACAAACCCATATACTCTTACTATTTTGATAACACTTTCTCTCTGCCGCATGGGTGGACGATAACCGCAAATATCAGCGGAAGTTCACAAGGCAATATACACACTAACCGCTTCGATGGTTCATGGTTCACTATGGACGCAACATTGGGCAAGTCGTTCCTGAATAAATCTCTCACTCTCAAACTATCTACAACCGACATTTTCAACACAGCCAACAGTGACTGGACGATGAACACATACGGCGTTTACGTCGATAAACGTCAGAGTTATGACCAAAGAGGCGTATCACTCAACATAATCTACAATTTCCAGCCCCGAAAAAGCAAGTACAAAGGTTCGTCGGCATCAGAAGCAGAAATGAAACGTCTTTAATAAAAACAGCCTAATCATATAACAATATCTCGAAACCTCAGTAATGATTGTCGGGATTTTATTAAGGAGTTGCGGCACCACTGCCGCGCTTTCGTAAATCGAGCCTAAGGCCTCGACCGTAAGGGTTGGCTCGGTCAAGCTGTTGCAAATTTAGAACGGATCATCTACGCTGACAAGGGCAAGACATGTTCACGCGGCAATTTTCCTTTTTCTCAGCAATAAAAAAGGAAGATTGCCGCGTGAACCCTTGCTGGCCTTACAGAACTACTTTTGAAGTCAGTGATTCACCCTTTACGTTGACGGCATGGATGATATACATACCTCGGGCCGGTAGGGTCAGACACTCTGTCGCTGAGTGAGCTACCTCGCGACCGGTGGTGTCATAGGCTGCAACACTCGCGATTTCTGCTCCGGAGCTAACTGACACTGTAAGCCCGTCGACTGTGATATAAAGCTGAGTCTCATATTCGGGCGATACGCTGTCAATACCGGTAAGGGTGTCCATCTCTCTGCATACAAGTATATTGTAGCGTTCGGTGTCGTCATTTGCATTAAGAGAGATCTTGTCACCGACATATTTCTCATGACGCTGTACGCCCAGTGTATCGGTCACGATTACCTCCCAGTACATGGATGACGGAGCCTCGAGCACGAGGGGACGTTCCGTGAAATAAAGGCCGTCAAATTCCGGACGATACAGGTCTACGCCATTGATTGACAGAGGGGTGTCATGGTGGTAAATATCAAGATCAAAATGATGTCCGAGATCATACCGCTTGGTCATCTGTTTAAACAAAGCAGGGCGACGCTTTACAACGAAGTCCTTAAGCTGTTGAATCTTGTTTTCCCAGTTTGTTACATGCCAGTTCTCACCCCAGGGAATATATACATTGAGGTAGCGGCCATAGTCATCTTTGTAATAGTTGTGGATTTCGTCTGCTACCGAATTAAAGTACTCCGGCTGGAGATAGTCGCCGGTAGCAGCTACAATGTTGTCAATAAGATGTGATGACGCTTCAGGCTCGGTCATGAGATAGGCCGAAAGAATCTTGTAGCGGAATTTATTGCTTGACTGAGAACTCTTATCACTGGAGATGTTCATGGAGAAAATGTCATAATCAATATTTGCATTATCCCATGTTCCGCCCCAGAGGTCCACGTCCTTGATGACATTGCGCCATTTGGCATTCTTTTCCTGAAGGTTGCGCCACATGACATTATTGTTGCCGCCTCCCGAGTCGTGGTTCGCGCCGAAGATGTTTATAGCGTAGGCCGGAAGGACATTGTCCATATCTATGAGTTCGGATATTTCCTTATATGAGGGGAAAGGAGTGCCTGCTGTGGTATTCAGGAGGTTATAAAGATTCATCAATTCGTCAATGGAGCCTGCCTTTACTTCGGTCCAGTTCTCCACCATATCTATATCTTCGAGGCCATCATAGTTTGCTTCGATATAGTCTTCGTTAGTACGCTCACGAACTTCATAGATACCCTTGAATTCACCGTTGAAGTACACGATAGCGGCATTGTATGCCTGCCAGTCTACATTGGGATTGTTGCGGCCTATTACGAGATTTACGAGCGGATCGCGCATGTGTGCACGGTCAAAATCAGCTCCGCTGCTTTTGATTTCAAATGATTTTGCTATTGCAATGTGTGGTTTCTCAGGCCAAAGTCCTTCGGTATTGAATCTTTTTTCACCAAAGCGTTTGTTGGCATACAC
>CAMWNL010000259.1 GCA_947175585.1 uncultured Bacteroidales bacterium
CCGTATACCTCTATCCCTCGATGTGCTACTTTGAGGCCACCCCCGTCAGCCTCGGTCGCGGCACGGACCGACCTTTCATGATCTATGGTCATCCCGACATGACCGACAGATCGTTCTCATTCACACCGCGCAGTTTACCGGGTGCCAAGAATCCGCCTCAACTCGGTAAACTCTGCCACGGCGTTGACCTCTCAGGCATTGCTGACGAAGACGCAATAGCCCAGGGCATAAACCTCGAATATCTCATTGACGCATACCGCGATCTCAATATAGGTGATAAATTTTTCACCTCATTTTTCGAACGCCTTATCGGCCGCGGAGATATCCGCAAAATGATCGAGAGCGGCATGTCGGCAGACGAAATCAAAGCCACCTGGGCCGATGACGTCGCCCGTTTCCGTGACCAGCGTCGCCCCTATCTGCTTTATGAAGAATAAAACCTAACAGTCATGTCACAACCAGTCATCATCATCCTTACAATCGCAGCCTACTTCCTCCTGCTACTCGCTATCTCGTGGATAGCCTCGCGAGGGTCAGACAACACCACATTTTTCACCGGTAACCGTCGCACTCCCTGGCCTCTTGTAGCATTTGCCACTGCCGGTGCCGCCATTTCAGGCGTAACATTCATATCGGTTCCCGGCATGGTTGTCGGCAAAGGCTACGCCTATCTCCAGATGGTTCTCGGTTTCATCGTTGGCTATATCCTTATAGCCTATGTTCTCGTGCCGCTCTTCTACCGTCGCAATCTCATATCAATCTACGGCTATCTTGAGCAGCGCTTCGGTCGGTCGACCTATCGCGCCGGCGCCTGGTTTTTCTTCATCTCCAAAATGCTCGGGGCTGCCGTCCGATTTTTCGTCGTGTGTGCCGTGCTTCAGCTTCTTGTCTTCCATCCGCTTAACATCCCCTTTGAGTTCAACGTCATCGTCACCATAGCCCTCATCTGGCTCTACACTATGCAGGGCGGCGTCAAGACCGTCATCTGGACCGACACACTTAAGAGCTTTTGTCTCATCATGTCGGTTATACTCTGCATCTACTTTGTAGCAACCAACTTAGGCTTCGGATTCTCTGACATGGCCTCAGCCATTGCCGACCATCCAACCTCACGCATATTCTTCTTTGACAACCCCAAAGAAGGCACGTATTTCTGGAAACAATTCCTTGCCGGAGTCTTCATGGCTATTGCTACGACAGGCCTCGACCAGGACATGATGCAGCGCAACCTTGCCTGCCGAGACGCAAAGCAATCACGCAAAAACATGATTGTCAGTGGAATCACCCAGTTCTTTGTCATTGCTCTCTTCCTCTTGCTCGGCACACTGATGCTTATCTTCATCGACCGCCAGGGCATTGATGTCCCCGAAAAGACCGACGATCTCTTCGGTCTCGTAGCTTTCCACTCCTCGATGCCTCTCGTTGTCGGCGTGCTCTTTATACTTGGTCTCGTCGCCGCAGCCTACTCTGCTGCTGGCTCGGCACTCACATCACTGACCACATCGTTTACAGTAGATATTCTCCAGGCACATAAGTCTGACGACGAACGCCGTGTGACACGTACACGCCGTGCAGTCCACATCGTCATGTCGGCCATAATGGGACTCGTCATCGTCATTTTCTACTACATCAGTAATCAGGACGCTATCAGCGCCGTCTACACTCTTGCGTCATACACCTACGGCCCCATCCTCGGACTCTTTGTCTACGGCATGTTCACTCGCCGTCCGGTGCGCGATCGCCTTGTACCGCTCGTATGCGTCATAGCTCCTGCTCTTTCTTGGTGCGTGCAATGGTTGCTCATGCACTTCTTCCAGTACCAGACAAGTTTCGAACTCCTCATTATCAACGCACTCATCACCATCGCCGGACTCCATCTACTGTCGCTGCATCATCAACAGCCCCGGGTTTCACAATCTAACTAACCCTCCTTCATGGCCAACGAACTCCTCAACCGCTATGTCTGGCTCGTCGACACAATCCGGCGCTACGGACGCATAACCCGTCAGGAACTCGACGAATGTTGGCAACGCTCCGGTTTCTCCAACGGCGAGGACACTCTGCCGCGACGCACATTTTATAACTACCGTCAGGCAGTCGAAGAAATCTTCAACCTTGACATAAAATGCGATCCGTCGACCTACGAATATTACATCGCCGACGAGGATGCCCATAACGAAAGCGTCACCGAGTGGCTGCTTAACTCAGCTGCCACCAACGATGTTCTCAGTTCGTCGCGCGATATCTCCCGCAAAATATTTCTTGAAGATGTGCCCTCGGCCCGCCACCATCTCGCCACAGTAATCAGCGCCCTCAAGACTTCGGCCCCACTCCATTTCGACTATCACCCTTATACAAAGTCCACACCGACCCCCGGCATAGTCATCGAACCCTACTTCCTCAAAATCTTCCGCCAGCGCTGGTATCTCACGGGTCGCGTCGTTAACGAGAACCGCATCAAGACCTACGCGCTCGACCGCATCAGTTCTCCGGTCGTCTTGCCCGAACACTTCACACCCGACCCGGCGTTTGACGCCGAGGCTTATTCGCGCGACTCTTTCGGCATCATCTTTTCGCAAGGCGATGTCAAAGATATCGTAATCCGCACCGATGCCCGTCAGGCAAAATATTTCCGGGCTCTGCCGCTCCACCATTCACAGCAGGAGATGATCCACGACGACTTCTCCAATTTCTCATATCGCATGCGCATCACCGACGACCTCGTCGCCGAACTCCTCTCCTATGGCCCGAAAATCACCGTCATTTCTCCGCCCGAACTGCGAGCTATAATCCGAGACCGCCTGTCAGCCTCGCTCGCAAATTACTGACGCGAGCGAACAAATCGCGGCTTATACGACTTTATATTATATATAAAGTATAAATCATTCACCACAGATATGACAAAACAAGCCGAAGAAATATTGTCGCGAAGCATAGGCCTGCTCGCTAAATCCGGTCCCGAGGAAGAACGCATGGTACCCAACGGTTCAGGGGCATTCCCGTCCATCGAATGTCTACGTGAAGTCATTTCACTCGTAAAGAGAATCATTTTCCCCGACTTTCTTAACCGTCGTCGCAACAGCTGTGTGACACGCGCCCACTATATAGGCGTTGATGTCGACAAACTCTATACACTTCTCCGTCGCGAAATCGAAAACGGATTGCGATTCGACGAGTCAAAAGAGGCTGAAGACACTGAAGCGGCTGCCACACCCATCGTCCTCGGTTTCATCGAGACCCTTCCCGAAATCAAGCGCATGCTGCTTACCGATGTCGAGGCAATGTTCAACAACGATCCCGCGGTCGAAAATTTTGGAGAAATCATCCTCTGTTACCCGGTCGTTCAGGCTATGGTCCACTATCGCGTGGCTCATGCCCTGCTTAAACTCGGCATGCCCGTCATACCGCGCATCATCACCGAGATAGCTCATTCCGACACGGGCATTGACATTCACCCCGGTGCACAGATTGGCGAATACTTCAGCATCGACCACGGCACAGGTGTAGTCATCGGTGAGACCTGTGTCATAGGCAACCACGTCAATCTCTACCAAGGCGTCACACTCGGAGCTAAAAACTTTTCGCTCGACAGCAACGGCCGTCCGGTCAACATACCCCGTCACCCCATCATCGAAGACAACGTCACCATCTATTCCAACGCTACCGTCCTCGGCCGCATAACCATCGGCAAAGGTTCAATTATCGGCGGTAACGTGTGGCTCACCAACAGTGTGCCCCCGGGCTCGCGCATCCTGCAACGTAAAGCAGTCAACACAAGTTTCATTGACGGATTAGGCATCTGATAACTCATTCAACCAATTTCAACTATGGCAAAAATATATTCAAGTCTGACCGAACTCATCGGCTCAACACCCCTCCTC
>CAMWNL010000260.1 GCA_947175585.1 uncultured Bacteroidales bacterium
CTGCAGTACATTGCTGGTGGTCGGGAAGTCCATCTTGGTGACATTGCCGGTAGTAGTGTCTGTGCAGTTGAGATCTGCGTAATCCTTGACTGTTACGACAGGACTGCCGCCGAGAGATTTCGGGGGATTGGCGCGGAAGTCTTTCATCATCTGAGCGATTTCTTCTGCACCTTTCTTGCCTTCACGGACTACTGATACACCAACTTCGTGAGAGAAACCGTTCTTGATATAGATATCCTGAAGCATTTCGTTGAAGTCCATACCCTGATCTTTAGCCCATGCACAGATTTCAGCCATAAGCGAGATAGCCGACACTGAGTCTTTGTCGCGGCAGAAGTCTTCGGCAAGGAAACCGTAGCTTTCTTCGCCGCCACCGAGATATTTCATTGTGCCTTCGAGGTCGCGGATGACAGATGCAATCCATTTGAAACCTGTATAGCAGTCAAACATCTTGATGTTATAGTTCTCTGCGATCGACTTGATAGTCTCGGTAGTCACGATTGTCTTTACAACATATTCGCTTCCGTCGAGCAGACCCATTTCACGTTTGCGGCGCATGATGTAATTGAGCAGGATCATCACAATCTGGTTGCCGTTGATAAGCTGATACTCGCCGTTGTTGTCACGGATAACACAACCGATGCGGTCAGCGTCCGGGTCAGATGCAACCACGAGGTCTGCTCCGACTTCCTTAGCCTTGGCAATCGCCATAGCCATAGCTGACGGATTTTCCGGGTTGGGTGAGTCTACTGTTGGGAAGTCGCCTGACGGTACATCCTGTTCGGGGACATGGATGATATTGGTGAAGCCCCAGCGACGAAGTGATTCGGGGATGAGTGTTACACCTGTACCGTGGATAGGAGTGTAGACAATCTTAAGGTCAGCATGGCGCTTGATGACCTCCGGGTCAAGTGAAAGTCCCTGAATCGCGGTGAGGAATGCGTTGTCCATCGCTTCACCTATGATTTCAATCTTTGAGGGATCGCCTTCAAATTTGATATCTTTTACGTCTTTGATGCGGTTTACATTGTCAATGATATTGACATCATGAGGAGCGATGATCTGGGCACCGTCGCTCCAGTATGCCTTGTAGCCGTTATAGATTTTCGGATTGTGAGATGCGGTGATGTTTACGCCGCTCTGACATCCGAGTTCGCGGATGGCGAATGAGAGTTCGGGGGTAGGACGGAAATCATCAAATAGATAGACCTTGATGCCGTTGGCAGAGAAAATGTTTGCAACGATTTCAGCGAACTTACGTGAGTTGTTGCGCACGTCGTGACCGACAACCACCTTGATTTCGGGCAGGTCTTTAAACGCTTCCTTAAGGTAATTGGCGAGACCCTGGGTTGCCGCTCCGACAGTGTATATATTCATGCGGTTTGTGCCTGCACCCATGATGCCGCGCAGACCGCCTGTGCCGAATTCGAGATCGCGGTAAAACGATTCGATAAGCTCGGTCTTGTCATCGGCGTCGAGCATGCGGCGCACTTCTTTTTTTGTTTCTTCGTCATAGCCGTCATTAAGCCATGTTTGTGCTTTCTCGGTAACTTCTTTTAAAAGGAGATCTTGATTTTCCATAATGGTTATGTTGGGGGATGTTGGTTGTTAATTCAGTCGTTTTATGTTTCGTTAATTATGTTAAGGCAAAGATAGTCTTTTGCCACAAGTTATACAAAAATATTTGTATGAATGTTTTGAAAAACTCAGATGAGTCCTGTTAAAAGACTATAAATTAAACATGCTGGCGCCACTAACAGCAGAGAATCAATACGGTCGAGTATGCCTCCGTGGCCGGGAATCAGGTGACCTGAATCTTTTACTCCGAGCGAACGCTTCATCAGCGATTCAAATAAATCACCCCATGTCGAGAACACGCAGACCACCAGACCGCAAAAGCGCAGGCGACTCCGGCGCCGATACAGAAGGCCATACCGCCCCAGAAGCCTTCCCATGACTTTTTGGGCGAAAGACGTTCGAAGAGTCTGTGTCGACCGATAGCACTGCCTACACAATAAGCACCCGTGTCATTGAGCCATATCATTATAAATATGATTAGCATCAGTTTGAGTGATGGGCTTGACAGGCTGTTCAAGAGGGCTGCTGATGCCAATGGCACACCGATATATATAACCGACAGCACTGACCGGCCTGTCGCGGCAAAAGCATCGGGTCGTTTGTCATAGAGTGCCAAAACAATTCTGATTATCAGATAGGCCGCCACTATAAGGCTGTCAAACAATACCGATGTCATCTCGTCGTAAGTTATCAGGCATAAGCCTACTGCTGCAGCAATGTCAACTGTGGAAATGAGCAGACCGAGAGCGCTACGCCCGGGAGCGCCGGCTGTAAGCATTTGAAACTCCCTCATGGCGAGTAGTGCGAACAGGGCCATCAGACCCATAAACCAATATGATCCGGCTAAAAGAGCCGCAACGATTAGGGCGACATATACCACGCCTGACAGAGAGCGTGTCACGATATTTTTCATTGTTCTGACCTTTTTTACATTAACCTGACAAAATTAGCGATATTATTGTGTAACGACAATATCTCAATAAAAAAAGTTGCGCCGTATTCAAAATAAATACCCCAATTCTTCACGAGTCGGGGTATTCATATCTATTCAAAAAAAGTTAGTGTATTACTTATCGTAAGTCTACGAATTTGTTTTATGAAAAAGCTGTAAATTGTTTTCTGTTTATTTGACGGGGATATGCACTTAAGGTTTAATTCATATTGTAGGTTTAACTTTTCTTTACATTTTTGACCATTTAACGATATTCGACTGTGATACTCTCAAAAAAATCATTAACTTTGTGCCAAAGGTTTAATCATAATTATATGAACGAAGCTGTTAATCAGGATTTGAATAAATGCCTTGAAGCTCTGAAGCGAGGCGGTGTAATTATATATCCTACTGATACTGTCTGGGGCATAGGTTGCGACGCTACTGACAGCAAAGCGGTCAGACGGGTTTTCGAAATAAAACGTCGGGCCGACTCCAAGGCTCTTATCACATTGGTTGATTCGGTTGCAGCGCTTGAGCGTGTGGTTACAGATGTTCCGGAAGTCGCATATCAGTTGGTCGACGTTGCCGTAGAGCCGATGACTGTTGTCTACGACAGAGGGATCGGTGTGGCGCCGGAATTACTTGCTGACGACGGTAGCATAGGCGTGAGAATCACCTCTGAGGAGTTTTCTCGTGAATTATGTCGTCGGTTCCGCCGACCGATTGTTTCGACATCGGTTAATATTAGCGGAGAGCCGGCGCCCCATAGCTTTGATGAGATTAATCCCGAGTTGCTCGGTCAGGTCGATTATGTATGCCAATCAAACCGTGACGCTCCATGGGCCTCAAAACCTTCAACCGTTATTAAACTGTCGGCCGGGGGAGTCATCAAGATTTTGAGAAAATAAACCGGTGAAAGTGTCAACAAAGCAACGGCTGATTTATGCGGCAGGCGATTTTATCGCTTGTGAAGTCGCCACTTTGTTGTTTAATCTCGCCCGACATTGGCGTATTCACTCCCACGTTCGACTGAGCTTCTTTGAGTGGTCTGCCGACCCCTATGTCGAATTAAGCTATCTGGCGTTTCCTGTTGTAATGCTCGCTGTGTTTGCCTTGCTGGGTTTTTACAATGATCCGTTGTTCAAGTCGCGCTATGAGGCCGTGACTAATTCTGCGACATCGTCATTGATAGGGTCGTTGATAATCTATTTTGCGATTATGGTTAACGACAATTTCAGTGAGCGCACACTTCATTATAGCCTTCTGTTGATATTATTCTTATCATATTTCACCGTCGTGACCCTTGTGCGGTTTTGGGTGAGATGGTTGCTGCTCAGGAGGGTGGTTGACGGAATAGACA
>CAMWNL010000261.1 GCA_947175585.1 uncultured Bacteroidales bacterium
GAGCAGGCTGAGGGTGGTTCCGGCGTTGTGATGTTCATCGTCTCGCAGGAAGAACGCGAGGACTTCGATCTTACCAAAGTATATCTGCGTGCCACTCTTACCTGGGACGAAAGCATCACACCGACTCTTTCCGGCCTCCAGAACATCGATCCGGTTGAAAGACCTGAAGGTCTCGTTGTCGGTGTTAAGTCCGGTGTGGGTAAAGTTCGTAAATACCGCATCATGGGCGTTTATGAGTAATCAAATCCTTAAATGATACATCTTATGAAACTAAATAAAATTATTTTCTTGTCAAGTGCGGTCGCTGCTGTCGCATCAAGCATGACTTCTTGCAAAGATGACGACATCTTCACTGTCGACGGTCAGCAGGCTTTCATCATCTGCACCAACAAAGTTGACTGTCCTTATGTGGAATATGTTGACGAAAACGGAGCGAAGACAAAGTTCAAATCCCGCATGTCTAACGACACTATCTATATTCAGCTCAATCCGACAGTTGATCCCGAAGTGATTCTTTCAGAAGCGACTCTTAAATTCTGTATCTCTAAAGGATCTACTGTTAAGCCCGACCCCACTATCCCTCAGGACTTCACGGTCGAAGGCGGTGTAAAGTATACGGTTACATCTGAAGACGGCAAGACCTCCAGAACCTACGTTGTAACCCACGGCCTCACTGACCTCCTGCCTTATGGCGAGGGTGCGACCATTGGTGCGCTCCAGGTTGAGAAACAATTCCCCGATCTTGGTTATCCCGGCGAACGCGCGAACTTCGGTTTTGCAGATTCTCGTCAGTATGGTGACATCAACGGTTATATATCTTTCTGCGGTCATGACTATGTTGTAATTCTCGGACGTCAGTACACCGATCCCCATTTCGACGACGCTTCGTTGAATGTTCCCAATTATGATCTCGGACTCCGTGTTTACAATGCTAACGATTTCTCTTATGTCGGTAAACTTGAACTCGGTTCGATTCAGCCTGCCGCACTTAAAGCTATCTCGTCTGACTGGAACGGTCTTATGGCCGGTGTGGTAGTGACTGCTTCTGGCTCATCAGAAATCTACACTTGGGATAATCCTTTGAGTGCACCGAAACTTTTGGGTTCTGTATCTGAAAATCTCGGTTCAGCATCTGACGGCTCAAACTATATCCAGATATCGGGTGACCTTAAGGCTCAGGCCAACATCACTTGTGGTGCAGTGCGCGGTCCTGAAGGCGAACATTACATCATCCATCTCGAAGGTGGTCAGATCGTGTCTACCGATAAGGTGTCTACCGGCTATAGCAGCGGTGATGCCAACGGCTTCCAGATGATAGCTCCCATGAGTCCCGAACCCAAGCCCGATTATGTTATCGGTGATACCGAAGGTTCTGGCAACAACACTATCAAAGTTTACATCAACAGTTTTGCAGGCAATACCAAGTCTGTAATGCCCGGCGTCCTCCAGAGCACCGGTGCAGGTGGTTTCCACGACTGGTGGGTCGGCACAGGCTCGCGTCTTGAACGTACAGGTGCCCGTCGTCCCTATGTATCTTGCATGCAGATCAACGGTAAGGACTATGTCATGTTGCTTAACGGCACAGGCTGGTGGTGGTGCAACACTCTTATTCAGGCTGATGACCTCAATACCCGTATCGAAGGCGCCGAGTATGACTTCAGCATCAATGCCGGATGGAGCTTCGGTGCATCGGGTGACTGGTACTGGGATGAATCGGAAACCACCGCTTACTGGGTAAGCTGGATTGACCGTCACGGTGCATTCAAATTCAAGATGACCTGTTTCGAATAATTCGAAATCATGATGCAATTTCCATTCTCCTCTCTCCGTTATTACATAAAAACCTTAGAAAAATTAATCTGAAAAAATATATTTGGGCACTCGCCGCCGTCGCTACTGTTGGCACTTCAGCTTGCTCGGATGATAATTTTGACCCGTTTGCAGAGGCTCCCGAACCTCCGATTCCCGTCTACACTCCCGGCGAAGCTATGATTAAGCCTAAGGCTATGTGGATTGACTGCCATGCAAACTTCCAGAGACTTGCCACAAAGGCCGGTATTGATGCCGAACTTGCCAAGATCAAGCAATATGGCATGAATCTCATTTACCTCGATATCAAGCCCGGAAACGGTTATGCTCTCTATCAGAGTGATATCCTCCCTTACTGCAATACTTTTGCCGACCTTACCGTTGAGCGAGACTACGATGACTATCTCGGCTACTTCCTTGAGAAAGCCGAAGAACTCGGCATCGATGTTGTCGGCTCTATCGGCGCGATGGGCTGGGGCATGCAGTCTCCCACTTATCAGCAAGGTCTCGTCTATGATGATTGGGACAAGTGGAAAAATAAAGTGCAGGTGCGCAGCGACAATACAGATCCCAACCTCCTCGTCCCGATTTCCGACGATCTTTCGATACAGTCGGTGACTATGATGGACCCCATGTATCCCGAAGTCCAGGATCTGCTCGTATCGGTTGTAAGTGAAGTAGTTACTAAATATCCCAAACTCAAAGGTATCAGCCTTGATTACTGTCGTTATGCAAATAACGAAGGCGGTTGGTTTGGCATGAGCGATGACAATATGCGCGGCTATGCTGAATATTGGGGCGAATCTGTGCCTGAGCACACTGAGATTGTTACAGCTACCGGTGGCGTTGGTCCTAAGTTCGCTAAATGGTTGGAATTCCGTTCGATGACTGTCACTAACCTTATCAAGCGTGTCCGTGATACCGCCAAGGCTATAAATCCTGACTGTGAAATTCATCTCTGGGCCGGTGCCGACTGGTGGAACAGATACTCAGTAGGTCAGAATTGGGCGAGCCAGAATTACAAGCCCACAGGATCTCACTACACAGAGACTTATAATAAGACCGGTTTTGCTGAATACCTTGATGTGTTCATCACCGGTGCCTATGCCGAAGCCGTGTGGAAGAAAGACAATCCTGCGACTGACTGGAATGTTGAGAACTTCGTAACCTGCTGGAACGATTATATCATGGATGCATGCAAGTGCTACGGTTCTATCGCTACCTATTCTTATGGTAATAATCCCAAAGCTCAGTCTGACGCAACTTACTTGTGCTTGAAGTATACCGACGGTTATATGAACTTCGAACTTTCGCATACAAACAACCTTGGCCTCTGGACAGCGACTCTCGACGGTATCCAGCGCTATGAAGGTACAAATGAAGAAGAATAAAATTTTTTAATATAATAAATAAACCCAATGAAGAGAATTTCTATAGTTCTCGGGCTTATCGCAGTGTCTGGTGTAGCTTCCTTTGCAGGGAGCTACACCGTTGTTTCCCCCGATAAGCTCGTAACAATTAAAGTTGAAACAGGCAAGACGCTGACATGGAGCGTAATGCGTGATGGCGAAACACTTGTTGAGCCTTCGGCCATTGGCCTTGACATCGATGGCGCAAAAGTGCAGCCGGGTGTCAATCCCAAAGTAAAAAAAGTGACACGTCGTTCGGTCGACGAAGTGCTTCATCCGGTCGTTCCGACCAAATTTAGTGATGTGCGCGATAATTACAACGAAATGACGCTGAAAATGGCCGGTGACTTCTCCGTTCAGTTCCGTGCCTACGATAATGGCGCAGCTTACCGTTTCGTCACAAGCCGCCCCGGTGATATGACTGTCAACAGTGAGACCGTCGAAATGAACATGCCTCAAGGCACTGTTGCCTATTGGCCGGTATATCCGATGCGTCATAATTATATGTCGTCTCAGGAATCTCTTTTTGAGAAAAAACAACTTGACTCTATTTCGGCTTCCAATCCCGGCTACCTCCCGATTTATATGCAGACTCCTGCCGGCACACGCGTAGTTGTTACTGAAGCCGGCGTTGATGACTATGC